>NC_017790.1:0-107500 GCF_000252445.1 Deinococcus gobiensis I-0
GTGCTGGCCTACGTCCGCAAAAATATCTCCGAGGTCGAATACAAGACCTGGCTGGAGCCGGTCAAGAATCTGGGCGTGCAGGAGGGGTCGCTCGTGCTGGGCGTGCGCAACTCCTTCGCGCAGGAATGGTTTCGCAAGCACTACCAGGAACTGCTCGAAGACGCCCTGCGCTCGCTGGGCGCGCAGAATCCCCAGGTGAGCTTTCAGGTGCTGCCCGCCTCGCAAGACGCCCTGCTGCTGCCCAGCGATCCCCCGCCGGCCCCGGCGAGTCCGGCCGGTGGGCGCAGCGCGGGTACGCCGCCGCCGGCTGCCGGCGACAACCGCAAGAGCCTGAATCCCAAATACACCTTCGAGAACTTCGTGGTGGGACCGAACAACAACCTCGCGCACGCGGCGGCCCTCGCCGTGGCCGAGTCGCCGGGCCGGGCCTACAACCCGCTGTTCATCTACGGGGACGTGGGGTTGGGCAAGACCCACCTCATGCACGCGGTGGGGCACTACATCGCCGAGCGTTTCCCCGACAAGCGCATCGAGTACGTCTCGACCGAGACCTTCACCAACGAACTCATCAACGCGATCCGCGAGGACAAGACCACCCAGTTCCGCAACCGCTACCGCTCGGTGGACCTGCTGCTCGTAGACGACATCCAGTTCCTGGCCGGCAAGGAGCGTACGCAAGAAGAGTTCTTCCACACCTTCAACGCGCTCTACGAGAGTCACAAGCAGATCATCCTGAGCAGCGACCGGCCGCCCAAAGACATCCAGACCCTCGAAGGCCGCCTGCGGTCGCGCTTCGAGTGGGGCCTGATCACCGACATCCAGTCGCCCGAGTTCGAGACGCGTGTGGCGATCCTGAAGATGAACGCCGAGCAGGGCGGCATCAACATCCCGCAGGATGTGCTGGAGCTCGTCGCCCGGCAGGTCACGAGCAACATCCGTGAGCTCGAGGGCGCCCTGATGCGGGTGGTGGCCTTTTCCAGCCTGAACAACGTGCCCTTCTCGCGCATGGTGGCGGCCAAGGCGCTGTCGAACGTGTTCGCGCCGCAGGAAGTGAAGGTCGAGATGATCGACGTGCTGCGGCAGGTCGCGGCGCACTACGGCCTGACCCCCGACGTGGTGCGTGGTTCGGGGCGGGCACGCGAGGTCGTGCTGCCCCGGCAGATCGCGCAATACCTCATCCGGGACCTTACCGACCATTCGCTGCCGGAAATCGGGCAGTTCTTCGGCCGCGACCACTCGACCGTCATGCACGCCATCAACAAGGTCGGGGACCAGATCGTCAAGGACGCCGAATTGCGGGAGGCGGTCGGGACCCTGCGCCGAGCCATCCAGCTCGAACCGGACAGCGACCATCTGACATAATGACTCCGGCCGACTTGACCCACACCGAAATAAGTTCCAAATTCCGTTCCAAAACGGTGTGCCGAGTTTCACGATCTGTGGATAAAGCTGTGGATAACCCCGAAAAGCTGTGGATAAGTCGCCCTTTTCTGTGGATAAAATTGTGGATAAGTGGGGTAGTTTTCCACAGGCAAAAGGCCCTGTGGATAAGTGGGGTAGTTTTCCACAGCTTATCCACAGGCAAACAGGGTTATCCACAAGGGCCTTGTGGATAACTTTTGCCGTCCAGGCGCGGATTCCACAGGGTTTTCCACAGTATCCACAGGACCTACTAGTACTACTACTATTTTTTTTAAGTATTACAGAACAGGTAAAACATAGGGGTTCGGACCAGACCGACCAGTTCAGGACAAAAGACCCAAAAGGAAGGCAAGAAGAGCATGAAGGCGAACGTCACCAAGAAAACCCTGAGCGAGGGCCTCGGCCTTCTCGAACGGGTGATCCCCAGCCGCAGCAGCAATCCCCTCCTGACCGCCCTGAAGGTGGAAGCCTCCGAGGCGGGCCTGACCCTGAGCGGGACCAATCTCGAAATCGACCTGTCGTGCTTCGTACCGGCGGAAGTGCAGTCGCCCCAGGACTTCGTGGTCCCCGCCCACCTGTTCGCGCAGATCGTGCGCAACCT
This sequence comes from Deinococcus gobiensis I-0, assembly GCF_000252445.1. Classification (GTDB taxonomy): domain Bacteria; phylum Deinococcota; class Deinococci; order Deinococcales; family Deinococcaceae; genus Deinococcus; species Deinococcus gobiensis. The sequence goes on from NC_017790.1 coordinate 2,024, forward strand.
GGGCGGCGAACTCGTGGAACTCGAACTCTCGGGAGCGGAACTCGCCGTGCGTGCGGGGGGCTCGGACTTCAAACTCCAGACCGGCGACCTCGCCGCGTATCCGCCGCTGACCTTCCCCACCCACGCCGACGTGAGTCTGGACGGGGGCGAACTGGCGCGCGCCTTTTCCAGCGTGCGCTACGCCGCGAGCAACGAGGCGTTTCAGGCCGTCTTCCGCGGGATCAAGCTTGAGCACCGCGCCGAGTCGGCCCGTGTGGTGGCCTCCGACGGTTACCGGGTCGCCATCCGCGATTTTCCGGCGAGCGGCGACGGCAAGAACCTGATCGTGCCTGCCCGCAGCGCCGACGAACTCATCCGCGTGCTGCGCGACGGCGAGGCCCGTTTCACCTACGGCGACGGGCAATTGAGCGTGACCACCGACCGGGTCCGCATGAACCTCAAGTTGCTCGACGGTGATTTCCCCGACTACGAGCGCGTCATCCCCAAAGACATCAAGCTTCAGGTGACGCTGCCCGCCACCGCCCTGAAGGAAGCCGTGGGCCGCGTGGCCGTGCTGGCCGACAAGAACGCGAACAACCGCGTCGAGTTTCTGGTGTCCGAGGGCAAATTGCGCCTGGCTGCCGAGGGCGACTACGGCCGCGCACAGGACACCCTCGACGTGGTGCAGGGCGGCTCGGAGCCGGCCATGAGTCTCGCTTTCAACGCCCGGCATGTCCTTGACGCCCTGGGGCCCATCGACGGCGAAGCCGAGCTGCTGTTTTCCGGCTCTACAAGCCCCGCCATCTTCCGCGCGAGCGGCGGCGGGGGGTATATGGCGGTCATGGTTACGCTGCGCGTCTGAGGGGCCTTTTTGAGGCAAGGAGAGGCATTCACGTATCGGGAGGGGAGGTTAAAATGACTTGAGGCATAAAAAAAGCGGCGATAGCTCACCGCCCTCGACCAAGATTCGGGTGTGCTGATCGCCTCATAGACCTGAAAATGGCGGCCTGATCCAAGGCTGCCACCCCTTCTCACGCCTTTTCAGATACTACCCCCGTAGATGTCAGGGGGTATGTAAACGGCGTCGGAGGCCCATCGGGAGCCACTTATCAGCAAGGAAATTTACCGGATTCTGCTTGCTCTGATCGCATTGATCGCGCTTTTCCTCATTCTCGTTGTGACATCCAGATCAGCTACACAGGCTGTGGCCTGGGGTGCAGGCGGCGCAATCGCTCTGGCCGTGGTCTGGTTCTTCAGGTTCCTGACCTCCCTGAAGTAATCAGGTCGGTCAAGGAGGTGTCTGGCCCACGGGAACTTCAACCTGTGGGCTCTTTTTCTGGGTCGAGTTCAGCAAAGCCATACCCGCCTACTCAGGCTGTTCCGAATGGACAGGATGCTTCCGTCTGACATTCGGCGGTCTATAGTGTGACTGATACACCTACCGGCCGGTCTGCGGCCGGGGGACGTTCCGGGAGGCAAGCTATGAAGATCGAAAAAGTTATCGCCCGTGAAGTGCTCGACTCGCGTGGGAACCCCACCGTCGAGGCCGAAGTGCACCTCGACAGCGGCTTCCACGGCCGCGCCATCGTGCCCAGCGGCGCGAGCACCGGCGCGCACGAGACGCTGGAACTGCGTGACGGCGATAAGGCCCGTTACCTGGGCAAGGGCGTGCTGAAGGCCGTCCAGAACGTCAATGAAGCCCTGGGGCCGGCCGTGGTGGGGCTGGACGCCTCCGACCAGAACCTGATCGACGCCACGCTGCTCGCCACCGACGGCACCCCCAACAAGGGCAAGCTGGGCGGCAACGCCATCCTGGCCGTGAGCCTGGCGACCGCCCGCGCCGCCGCCAGCGAGCTGGACGTGCCGCTGTACCGCTACCTGGGCGGCAGCAACGCCAAGACGCTGCCCGTCCCGATGATGAACGTCATCAATGGCGGCGCGCACGCCGACAACTCGGTGGACTTCCAGGAATTCATGATCATGCCGGTCGGCGCGCCCACCTTCCGTGAGGCGCTGCGCTACGGCGCCGAGACCTTCCACACGCTGAAGAAGGTGCTCAGCGCCAAGGGCTACAACACCAACGTGGGCGACGAGGGCGGCTTCGCGCCGGACCTCAAGAGCAACGAGGAAGCCCTGGACGTGCTGCTCGAAGCCATCCAGAAGGCGGGTTACGAGCCGGGCAAGGACATCATGATCGCGCTGGACCCCGCCGTGACCGAGCTCTACAAGGACGGCAACTACCACCTGGAGAGCGAGGGCCGCGTGCTGAGCACCGGCGAGATGGTGGACTTCTGGGCCGACTGGGCCAGCCGCTACCCCATCGTGAGCATCGAGGACGGCCTGGCCGAGGACGATTGGGACGGCTGGGCGCAGCTCACGGCCAAGATCGGCGACAAGGTGCAGCTCGTGGGTGACGACCTGTTCGTGACCAACCCCGAGCGCCTCCAGCGCGGCATCGACAGCAAGGTCGGCAACGCGATCCTGGTGAAGGTCAACCAGATCGGCAGCCTGACCGAGAGCATGGACGCCATCGAACTCGCCAAGCGCCACCACTACGGCACGGTCATCAGCCACCGTTCGGGCGAGTCCGAGGACGCCTTCATCGCCGACCTCGCCGTGGCGACGAACGCCGGCCAGATCAAGACCGGCTCGGCCAGCCGCAGCGACCGCATCGCGAAGTACAACCAGCTGCTGCGCATCGAGGACCAGCTCGGCGACCGCGCCGTGTATCCCGGCCGCAAGGCCCTGCGCTGAACGCCCCGGGGCGGCTGGACGTTCTCCGGCCGCCCGCTTTCTTGCCCCGCTTGGAAAGGATTCCAGATGAAGCACTTTGACCGCGCGACCAAGATCGTCGCCACCATCGGCCCCGCGAGCCGCAGCCCCGAAGTCCTGAGCCGCATGATGGACATGGGCCTGAATGTCGTGCGCATGAACTTCAGCCACGGCGATCAGGAAGACCACCGCCAGACCTTCCAGATGGTGCGCGACCTCGCCGCCAAGAAGAACATGCCCATCGGCATCCTGCAGGACCTCCAGGGGCCCAAGATCCGGGTGGCCCGCTTCGCCGAAGGCAAGGTCACCCTGGCGCAGGGCGACCGGTTCACTATTACGATGGACGACGTCGAGGGCGACCAGACGCGCGTGGGCAGCACCTACAAGGGCCTGGCCCTGGACGTGCACCCCGGCATGACGCTGCTGCTCGACGACGGCAACATGGCCCTGAAGGTCGAGGGCGTGCGCGGCAACGACGTGCTGACCACCGTGATGGTCGGCGGCGTCCTGAAGAACAACAAGGGCATCAACGTGCCCGAAGCCGACCTGTCGGTGCCTGCCCTGTCGGACAAGGACGTGTCGGACATGGAATTCGGCGCGTCGCTGGGTGTGGACTGGGTGGCGCTGTCGTTCGTGCGCTCGCGCGACGACCTGCTGCTGGCCCGGCACTATCTCGCGCGCTTCGGCTCGCGTGCCAAGCTGATGGCCAAGATCGAGAAGCCGCAGGCGGTGGACCGCTTCGAGGACATCCTGCGCGAGGTGGACGGCATCATGGTGGCGCGCGGCGACCTGGGCGTCGAGATGCGCCCCGAGCAGGTCCCGACCATCCAGAAGCGCATCATCCGCATGTGCCGCGAGCAGGGCAAGCCGGTCATCACCGCGACCCAGATGCTCGAGAGCATGATCGGCCTGCCGCGCCCCACCCGCGCCGAGGCCTCGGACGTGGCGAACGCTATCTACGACGGCACCGACGCCGTGATGCTCTCGGCCGAGTCGGCCGCCGGGCTCTACCCCGTCGAGTCGGTCGCCATGATGGACCGCATCGCCCGCGAGGCCGAGGGCAGCGAACACTACCAGATGCTCCAGCAGCAGCAGGTCATCGACACCGAACTGGCGCAGGATTCCATCGCCTTCGCGGCCTGCTCCATCGGCGAGAAGCTCGACGCTCCGGCCATCGTGACCTTCACGAGCACCGGCGGCGCGGCGGCCCGCATCGCCAAGTACCGCCCGCCCCTGGCGATCCTGGCGCTGACCCCCAACGAGCAGACCCGCAACCAGCTCACCCTGAGCTGGGGCGTGGTGCCCATGCTCAGCGAGGACCCCAGCGACACCGACGACATGGTGCGCATCGCCAACGACGAGCTGAAGAAGAGCGGTCTGGCCGACGTGAAGGACCGCTACGTGATCACGGCGGGCGTGCCCTTCGGCGTGCGCGGCACGACCAACATGCTGCGCGTCGAGCGCCTGCGCGAAGACGACTTCGGCGCGCTGCGCTGAGCCCCGACCTGCTCCCGTGAACCCCGGGACCGCCCCGCACGCTCCGGCGGCGGGACCGGTCCAGCCCTCACAGGACCTCCGGCCTCCTGCCGGACCTCACCTCGCCCGACCGTCACGTGTCAGGGCGGGGTCAGGTTTTTATCCACAGGGACGGGGTTTATCCACATTCTGTCTGTGGATAACTCGGCGGTCAGGGGAAGGAGAGCGGTCCTGGACGCTGTCCACAGCGGCTCCGGGTTGTCCACAGCGGGCCTGTGCATAACTTTGCGCCGCTGGGGGGACATGCAGGGGGCAGGCGGACTTGCGGGGCGGGCAATCTGCCCGCTAGCATGGCGTTTGCCGCGCCGTTTTCGGGTGTCTGCCGGGGGAGGTGATCAGACGTGAATGCCGAACAACTGGACAAGGGAGAACCGCCCAGTTCGCCTCTCACGCCTCATCCCCTGCCCTGGAGGACGCCATGCGCCCAACCACAGACCCTGAGCTGAACGCGGGAGGCGGCCCATGCTGACGTACTACCGCAGCATCGGCGGCAAGCTGACCGTCATCGACGGCTACACCGACGGCTGTTGGATCAATGCCGCCGCCCCTACCCCCGAGGAACTCGGCCGCGTGAGCCGCGAGACCGGCCTGGACTTCGATTACCTCTCCTACCCCCTCGACCCCGACGAACGCTCGCGTTTCGAGCGCGAGGACGGGCAACTCCTCATCATCATGCAGACGAGCTACCGGCTGCCCGAGGCGAGCGACATTCCCTACGACACGGTGCCGCTGGGCATCCTGCACACCGACCACTGTCTCGTGACTGTATGCATGCTCGAAGAGAATCCGGTCGTCAAGGACGTGCTCAGCGGGCTGGTGCGCCGCGTCAGCACCGTCAAGAAAAACCGCCTGACGCTGCAACTGTTCCTGCGCAACGCCCAGCGCTTCCTGATCGACGTGCGCCAGATCAACAAGCGGGTGGACGTGATCGAGGACAAGCTGGAGAACTCGCAGCAGAACCGCGAGTTGCTGGACCTGCTGAAGCTCGAGAAGAGCCTGGTGTATTTCATGACCGGCCTCAAGGCCAACGAGGCCATGATGGAGCGGGTCAAGCGCGACCGCATCTTCGAGATGTACGAGGAAGACAGCGACCTGCTCGACGACGTGCTCATCGAGAATTTGCAGGCCATCGAGATGGCGTCCATCGCCAGCAACATTCTGACGAGCATGGCCGGGGCCTTCGCCAGCGTGATCTCCAACAACGTCAACCAGGTCGTGAAGGTGCTCACCGTGACGACCATCCTGGTGGCGATCCCCACGCTGGTCAGCGGCTTTTTCGGCATGAACGTCGCGGGCCTGCCCTTCCACGACAGTCCCTACGGCTTCTGGCTGGTGATGATCGTGGCGATGGGGATCGCCGCCGCCATCGCGTACCTGTTCTACCGCTGGCGCGTGTTCTGAAGCGCCCTCCGCCCTCTCCCCTTTCGGCCCAGGAGGTCCCCCATGTCCATCACGTCCCCTTTCGGCCCCCGCTCGACTGCCCTGGAGGTCGCGCGCGGCCATGACCTGAGCGGCCGGGTGGCCCTCGTGACCGGCGCGACCTCGGGCCTGGGGGTCGAGACGGCGCGCGCCCTGATGGCGGCCGGCGCGCAGGTGGTGCTGGGCGTGCGCGACGTGCCCCGGGGCGAGGCGCTGGCCCGCGACCTCGCCGTCGGCACCGGGCGCGCGGCCCCCGAGGTGCTGCCCCTCGACCTGTCGTCGCTCGCGTCGGTGCGCGCCGCTGCCGACGCCTTTCTGGCCCGGCACGGCCACCTGGACCTGCTGGTGAACAACGCGGGCGTGATGGCGACCCCCTTCGGCCACACGGCGGACGGCTTCGAGACGCAGTTCGGGACCAACCACCTGGGGCATTTCGTGCTGACGGGCCGCCTGCTGGGGGCCCTGCGCGCCGCGCCCGCCGCCCGCGTGGTGGCGCTCTCGTCGGTGGGACACCGCCTGTCGGACGTGGACTTCGCCGACCCCCAGTTCGCGCGCCGGCCCTACGACAAGTGGGTGGCCTACGGGCAGTCCAAGACCGCCAACGCGCTGTTCGCGGTGGGTTTCACTGAACGTTTCGGGGCCGGGGGCCTGACGGCCAACGCCGTGCATCCGGGCGGCATCATGACCGGCCTCCAGAAGTTCCTGCCGCGCGAGGAGCAGATCCGCATGGGCTGGATGGACGAGGCGGGCAACCTCAACCCCGTCTTCAAGACCCCCGAGCAGGGCGCGGCCACGAGCGTGTGGGCGGCGGTGGGCGACGAACTGCGCGGTGTGGGCGGCCTGTACCTCGAAGACGTGCGCGAGGCCCTTCCCGCCGCCGAGGCCGGGCCGCACGCGGGCTACCAGCCCTACGCGCTGGACCCCGAACGGGCGCGGCAGCTGTGGACGCTGTCGGAGGAACTGGTGGGCGAGCGCTTCGGCTGAGGCCGGGCAAGCCCTCGCCTCAGCGCGTGCCCCCGTAGCCGCCCGTACAGGGGGCGCCCGCTTCGGGGGCCGTCTTCTGGGCGGCGTAGTCGCGCACGAAGCGTTTCAGGCGCGGGTCGTCGGCTGTCTGCGCGCCGATCTGGGCATTCCAGGCCGTCGCCACGATGGGGGCGCTGAGGTTCTCGCGCGGACTCAGGAGCGCGGGCGAGGCCTGTCCGCCCTCGGGGGCCGCGAGCAGGGCGCCCAGCTTGGCGACCTCGGCGGCGTCCAGGCCGGGGCGGTAGGTGAGCCACACGGCGCCGCGCGCGAGGCTGTGGACGGCGTACTCGTCGTAGACCGGCCCGGTGTAGACCCCGCAGGTCTGCCACAGCGCGTTGTATGGCCCACCCGCCGGGGGACTCTGCGGGTAGGCCACCGACCCGCTGCGCACGTCGCCGCCCACGTAACTGAAGGTCCGGAGGCCCTCCAGCGGCGGCTCGGCGCAGGCCGAAAGGACGCCCGGCAGGAGCAGCAGGGGCAGGAGCAGCGGCAACAGCGGACGGACCCTCATCGCGGCCAGCCTAGAGCATCGGGCCGGACCTGGGGCGCGCCGGACCTCACAGACTCAGGGGATCGAGCAGCAGCGGGTCCTCGGCCTCGAAGGCCTCGGCGTATTTCACGCGCAGCAGCGTGCCCCAGTAGGTCAGGCGGCCCCGGCGGCGCTCGATGATCTCGGGCGTGACCGTCTCGGAGACGTAGCCGCCCGAAAACTGGCTTTCGTGCGCGCGGATGGCCGCCTCCCAGGGGTCCATCACCGCCCCCACGTCCACCAGCACGTTCGCGCGGATGTCGGCGTTGCCCTGGTACAGCAGCACCCGCCCCACCCGCCACGGCTCGCCCGCCACCTCGGCCTTGGCGAGCGCCGAGAGGTGGATGGCCCGCTTGGCGAGCTGGTAGGTGCCGAAGTGGTCGGGATGGCGGTCGAGGTGATGCGGCACGACCAGCACGCGCGGCCGTACCGCCCGCAGGGTCGCCGCGAGCGCGTGGGCGAAGGCGGGGGTGTCGGCCAGTTCGCCGTCGGGCAGCCCCTGCTGGCCGCGCCACGCCAGCCCCATGATCCGGGCGGCGGCCACGCACTCGGCGGCGCGCTCCTCGGGGGTGCCCTGGGTGCCCTTCTCGCCGCGCGACAGTTCGAGAATACCCACCGCCCGGCCCGAGCGCGCCAGCCGGATCAGGGTACCGCCCGCCCCGATCTCGGCGTCGTCGGGGTGTGGGGCGAGGCACAGCCAGTCGAGGGGCTGCACCTCGCCGGAGGTGGTCTGGAAGGGGAAGCTCGGCATAGGCCCAGAGGGTAAACCCGGCGGGCGGGCCGGGGGACGGATTACAGGGTGCGGGCCGCCTGCCGCAGCACCTCGGCGCTGGCCGCCAGGGCTTCTCCCTCGGCGGGGGTCAGGTGCGGCATCACCGTCTCGACGACGCCGGTGCGGGCCACGATGCGCGGCAGGCTCAGGGTCACGCCGAAGTCGGGGGTGGGGGCGCAGACGGTGAGGATCGCCCGGCGGTCGCCCAGGATGCGCTCGGTGATGCGCGCCAGCGCCGCGCCGATGCCGTAGTAGGTCGCCCGCTTGCCGTCAATGATGCTGCGCGCCGCGTCCCGGGTGCCGGTCTCGATCTCGGCGCGCACGGCCTCGTCCCAGGGCTGGCCGCGCGCCGCCATGAAGTCGGCCACCGGCAGGCCCGCGACGGTGGCGGTGCTCCAGGCCAGCACCTCGCTGTCGCCGTGCTCGCCCAGCACGTAGCCGTGGACGTGGGTGGCGTCCACCCCGGCCCGCTGCGCGATGAGGTGCCGGAACCGGGCGCTGTCGAGGACCGTCCCCGAGCCCAGCACCGGCTGTTCGGGGGCCAGCCGGGTCGTGAGGTCGGTGAGCAGGTCCACCGGGTTGGTCGCCACGACCAGGACGGCCTGCGGGGCGTGCGCCGTGACCTGGGCGATCACCTCGCGGAAGATGGCCGCGTTCTTGGCGAGCAGGTCCAGGCGGCTCTCGCCGGGTTTCTGGTTGGCCCCCGCCGCGACGATCACGACCGCGCTGCCCGCCAGGGCGTCGTAGCCGCCGCTGTAGACCCGCCCCCCGTGGCTGACCGGCGAGGCGTGGGCGATGTCCTGCGCCTCGGCCTCGGCCCGCGCACCGTCCTTGTCGGTCAGCACGATCTCGCTGCACGATCCGCGCAGGGTCAGGGCGTACGCCGCCGTCGCGCCGACCAGCCCCGCGCCCACCACGCCGACTTTCATGCTGCGGTCCCCACCGCTCAGCGCCGTCCGGAGACCGGCACGGCCAGCACCGGCACGGCGCTGCGGGCCAGGACCTTTTCGGCGGTGCTGCCCATGAAGAAGTGCTCCAGCGCGCCCTGGTGGTGGGTGCCCATCACGATCAGGTCGGCTCCCCAGCGCTCGGCGGCGTCCACGATGCCGGTCACGGGGTCCCCCACGAGCTGCTCGACTTCCTCGCCCGCCTGCCACCGGCGGTCCAGGCGGCTGGCATCGGCATGTTCTAGGGTCTGGAGCAGGGCCGGGTCGCTGACCGGGGTCACGCCGCCCATCAGGTCGGGGGTGGTGACCACGCGGGCGTCGGTGACATGCACGATCCTCAGCTGCGCGCCGGGAAACTGCGTGCGGGCCAGGGTCAGGGCCTGCTCGGAGGCGGGCGAGAAGTCGAGCGCCACCACGATCTTCCGGAAACCGGCGGCCGCGCCGGTCTGGCCAAAGGAGGACTCGGTCATGTCCCGACTGTACCGGGGCCTGCCCTGCCCTCCCCCGAAATTCAAGGCCCGGTAAAGTGCCGCCTCCCGGCCGGGGCCTACAGTGTGAGCCATGCACCTTCAGAGCTTCGGGGCGGCCTGCACGGTCACGGGCAGCATGCATCTGCTGACGTTGGGGGACCGGCGCATCCTGGTGGACTGCGGCCTGTTTCAGGGCGGCGACGAGCTGGAGGCCCGCAACCGCGAGGACTTCGCCTTCGACGTGGCCGGGCTGGACGCCGTGATCCTCACGCATGCGCACCTCGACCATGTGGGCCGGCTGCCGCTGCTCGTGCGCCGGGGCTACCGGGGCGCGGTGTACTGCACGCCGCCGACCGCCGCCCTGGCCGAGACGGTGCTGCTCGACTCGGCCCGCCTACAGGTCGAGGGTTACAAGCAGGACCTGAGGCGCGCCCGCCGCCAGGGCCGCGAGGACGAGGTGCCCCCGCCGCTGTACGAGGAGGAGGACGTGCACCGCGCCCTGGCGCTGCTGCGGCCCAGCCTGGAGTTCGGGGAAACGGCGACCATCGCCGGGGTGCGGGTCACGCCGGGGCGCGCGGGGCACATCCTGGGCAGCGCGTACCTGCTGCTCTCGGCCGGCGGCGAGCGGCTGCTGATGTCGGGCGACCTGGGCAACCGCGAGAGCGGCCTGCAACTGGACTTCACGCCGCCCCCGGAGGCCGACGCGGCCGTCATCGAGACGACCTACGCCAACCGCACCCACCGCTCCTGGGAGGCGACGCTGGCCGAGTTCGCCCAGGCCCTGCGGACCAGCGTGCGCCAGGGCGGCAAGATCCTGATTCCGACCTTCGCCATCGAGCGCGCGCAGGTCATCCTCGCCACCCTCAAGGACCTGATGGATTCGGGCGAGGTGCCGCGCATCCCGATCTTTCTCGACTCGCCCATGGCGGCGCGGGCCACCGGCGAGTATTTCGAGTACGGCGACGAGCTGCGCGCCGACGTGCGCGACGAGCTGCGCGGAGGCGAGGACCCCTTCCGGCCCAACACGCTGCACGTGGTCCCCACGAGCGCCGAGTCGCAGCGCATCAACCGCTACGACGGCCCCGCGATCATCATGGCGGGCAACGGCATGATGACCGGCGGGCGCATCCAGCACCACCTCAAGCACCACCTCTGGAAGCCCTCGACCAGCCTGATCGTCGTGTCGTACCAGTCGCCGGGCAGCCTGGGCGGGCGCATCGTGGGCGGCGCCGAACACGTGCGGATCATGGGCGAGGAGGTCGCGGTGCGCGCCCAGGTGCATACCATCGGCGGCTTCTCGGCGCACGCCGACCAGGACGACCTGCTGGCCTTCCTGGATACGGCCGGGCGGCCCCACGTCTGGCTGGTGCACGGCGAGCCGGAGGTCATGGCCGAGTTCGTGCCGGTGCTGGGCGCGCGCGGCCTGAAAGCCGACATCGTGCCCGACCGTCAGCGGGTGGACCTGCTGGGCAGCGGCTACGCGGATGGCCGCCCGCCGGGCCTGGTCCTCGACGCCCGGCCGACCGAACCCGCGCGGGCCGAGGGTGGCGAGTGAATTATTCCTGCCAGTATTCAGGGCATAGGCTTGACAGCGCCTGCATACCGGGCTATCTTTAAGAAATAAAGGCGACCTCGACGGGTCGCCTTCTTCTTTGGCGCTCGGCTGCGGCCTTACTTGTACTGCGGCCAGGGCCAGGTCTTGAAATCCACGTCCTGCCACTTGGGGTGCATGCCCTCGTCCTCCTGCAGGTTCACCAGTTTGCTCACGGCGCACTTCTGGTAGGCCAGCAGCAGCTTCTTGCGCTCCGGCGTCTTGAAGTCGCGGGTCGCCAGGACGCTCTGCACGGCCACGGTGGGGACGCTGGCCGCGCTGATGTTCGGGTAGAACAGCTTGGCGGGGCTGTAGATGCTCTTCATGCGGTCACTGAGCGGCACGGCCACGAGGTTCACGCCGCTGAGCGTCTTGACCCAGGTCGCGGGTTGCCCGACGACCGCCAGCACGGCGTCCACCTGCCGGCTCCGCAGGGCGGCGAAGGCACTTTCCTGGTCCTTGACGGACACGACCTCGAAGTTCAGGCCCGTCATCGCGCCCACCACGCGGGCCGTGATGAGGCTGCCGCCCCAGGCCGCCACCTTCTTGCCCTTGAGGTCCTCGAACTTGGCGACACCCTGCGTTTTCGTCTGGCCAAGAATGTTCCTGCTGACCACGGACGGCAGCGCGAAGAGATGCAGTTCCTCGCGGTGCAGCGGCAGCAGCGCCTTGATGCCGTCCACGCGCGGGTCCTTGTCAATCTGCTGGCGGGCCTTGAGTACGTCGCTCTGCACGAAGGCCAGCGAGACCTCGTTGTTCAGCAGCAGGTCGATGTTCTCCAAGCTGCCGCTGCTGCCCCGCTCGCGCAGGTAGGCGCTCTGGGTGCAGACCCGCCCGATGTTCTTGAACATGGCGCTGTAGGTGCCGGTCGGGCTGCCGGTGGCGACGTTGAGGGTGCCGGTCGTGGTGGCCGGGGTCGGCGTGGCCGAGGTCTGGGCGGTCGAGGTCTGGGCCTGCGCCGCCCCGAGGGGCAGCAGGGTCAGGGCGAGGATGAGGGACCGCATGGACAACCTCCGGGAAGACGCGGGAAAACGGGTGTGGGGGTGCGGAGCCGTCATTTCAGGTCGCCGTAGCCGGGATCGCCGCCTGAGCCCCCCTGGGCCGGGGCCGTCTGGCCGGGCGGACCCTGGGTGGGCCCGGCAGCCCGGTCCCCGAAGACGCCGCTCTGGTCGAGGACCACGGCGGCCACGCAGCCCAGAAGGATCACGACCAGGAGCGCGCCGATGCGGGCCGCGCGGTTCAAGCTTCTCCCCGTACGGCGCGGCTGCGGCTCTGCTGCTCGCCGGCCGAGAGCGCCTCGTCGAGCAGGGCGGCGTTGCGCCCGGCGCGGCGGGTGATTTCCGAGAGGGCCGACTCGGTGACGTGCCGGTCCTCGGCGCTCAGGTCGGTCTGGCGCAGCGCCGCCGCCACGTTGCCGCGCGCCTGGGCGAGCTGCGTGTCGATGCGCGCCTTCTTGATCTGGCGGTCGAAGGCCGCGAGGTCGCTGCGCAGGTCATCCATGTGCGTCTGCGCGCGGCCGAAGGCGTCGCGGCTGCTTTGCAGGTCGGCCTCCCAGCGCGCCACGTCGGCGGCGTCCATGTCGGCGCGGTTGGTCTCGATCAGGCGCCGGAAGTCTTCGAGGTGCCCGTTCGCCTCGGCCAGTTGCCGCCCCTTGGCCCCGATGAGCTGCTCGAACTGCTGGCGTTGCAGGATCAGGGTTTCGAGCGGCATGGCGCGCGCCACCGCCTCGCGGGCACGCAGGCGCGTGGCGTTCAGGGCCATGAGCAGCGCCGGGAACAGCACGACCACGGCCACGAGCGCCACCCCGAAAGCCAGCAGCGTGACGGTAGTCAACGCGACGCCCAGCAGGGCGATGGCCGCGCCCCCCAGCACCGCCAGCGCCAGTACCCCGCCCACCGTCGCCAGCGCGATCTTGGCCGGCGAGAAGGGCGCCGGGGCCAGGTCGCCCACGGGCCTCAGCTCGGGGGCCGTCTCCTGTAAGGCAGGCTTGCTCATACCTCCCTTATACGCCCAAATGCCCCGGCGCGTTGCCGGGGTCGGGGGGCCGCTGGCGGGAGGGTCAGGACAGGCCGGTCAGGGCGCTGCGGGCGGCGATGTAGCCGGGTTTCAGGCGCAGCGCGGCCTGGTAGGCGGCGCGGGCGTCGGCCTGCCGGCCCAGCCCCGCCAGCGCCCGCCCGCGCCAGTACAGCGCTTCCTCGTGGGCGGGGGCGTCGCGCAGCACGGCGTTCGTCAGGCGCAGGACATCGGCGTAGCGGCCGGTGCGGGTGTACGCTTCCAGCGCCCCGAAGGAGTACCACAGCGTGCGCCAGGGCAGCCCGCCGGCCACGCGCGCCGGCCGGGTAGGGTCCAGGCGCGCGTCGGGGCGGGAGGCGAAGGCCTGGTCGTAGGCCCGCGCCGCGCCGCGCGCGTCCCCCACGGCCAGCTTGGCGTCCCCGAGGTTGTGCCACGACCGGGCGTCGCCCACCTTGCGCGTCTCGGCCAGGGCCACGCGCAGCGCCTCCTGTTTGGCGGCGGCCGGGTCGGCCCGGAAGCCCAGCAACGCGTTGACGGCCGCGCGGCGGTTCTGGGGGGCCACGACCAGATAGGTGCGGTTGTAACTGCGCCACAGGTCGTCGAGCTGCGCGTAGCTGAAATTCAGGCGGCCCATGTACGAGTCGAGCGCCTGGAAACTGCCCCGTGCGTCGTCGTAACCGGTGAGCAGGCGGTAGTGCCCCATGCCGCCGCTGTCGTGCGTGATGAACCAGGTCTCCACGATGACCGGGTACCCCGCCGCCAGCAGGCGCTTGAGCAGCGCGCGGCTGCCGTTCTGCGCGAGATGCACGTCCATGCCCTGCGCGCGGGCGTAGGCGGCCAGCTCCTCGGGGCTGACATTCACGTCGCTCCCCCCACTCTTGAGCTTGGGGGCGATCGCGTACTGGTTCAGGGTGCCGCCCCAGCGGCTCAGGGCCATGCCGACCGTCACCGGGCCGCAGTTGTTCAGCCGCTGGTACTCGTGCCGGATGCCGCCGACCTGCGCGGAAGCGGGCAGAGCCGAGGCCACGGGCAGGGCCAGCGTCAGCAGCAGGGGCAGCAGGCGGGAATGTGTCACCCTTCCAGCTTCCCCCGCCTTCATGATCCGGCACTGAGGCGCGATGGTGTCCTGGCCGACCTTTTCAGGGAAAGCCCGCGCCGCCCGAGCCGCCGAAGACCTGTCCGGTCGAGTAGCTCGTCTCCTGCGAGGCCAGCGCCACGTACAGCGCCGCGAGTTCGGCGGGCTGGCCGGGGCGGCCCAGCGGGGTCTGCGCGCCGAACTGCGCCAGGGCCTCGTCCTTCTGGTTGCTGCATACCTGAAGGGGAGTCCAGAACGGCCCCGGGGCCACGGCGTTCACGCGGATGCCCCTGGGCGCGAGCTGCTTGGCGAGCGACTTGGTGAACGCCACCTGCGCGGCCTTGGTCTGGGCGTAGTCGAGCAGGTTGGCGGCCGGGTCGTACGCCTGCACCGACGCCGTCGTGATGATCACCGCGCCGGCCTGCATCAGCGGGACGGCCGCCTTGGTCAGCCAGAAGGTCGCGTAGATGTTGGTCTTCATGGTCCAGTCGAAGTTCTCGGTGGTCAGGTCGAGAATGGACTCGGTGTTCTGCTGGCGCGCGGTCTCACTGACCAGCCGTACGCAGAAGGCCTTTTCGCGCAGGTCGCCCGGGATGGCCACGGCCTTGCGTCCCGCCGCGCGGATCAGGGCCACGACCTCGCGGGCGTCGGCCTCCTCGGCGGACAGGTAGTTGATCGCCACGTCGGCCCCCTCGCAGGCGTAGGCGATGGCGGCGGCGCGCCCGATACCCGAGTCGCCCCCGGTGATCAGCGCCTTGCGGCCCAGCAGGCGGCCCGATCCCTGGTAGCTCGTCTCGCCGTGGTCGGGCCGGGGGCCCATCTGGCCGGCGAGCGCGGGCCAGGGCTGGCGCTGCGGCCGGAAGGGCGGGCGCACGTACTGGGTCACGGGGTCGCGCTTCACGCTCTGTATGGGCGCGCGCACGGCGGCCGTCTGCTGCGCCTGCGCCAGTGCGGGCCCGGTCGTCGCCGCGAACAGGCCCGCGCCGATCTTGCCGAGCACCTGCCGGCGCGAGGAGGTGGAGGCCGGCGCGGTCTGCTCGGCGGAGGTGGAGTCGGGTCGGGTCTCGCTGGGGTTCATGGACCTCCCTGGGGGCGGACGGATCGGGCGAGGCGTCCGGCGCGGATCGCCGGGCAACTGCGCGCCATTGTCCGGGCCCGGTCGGCTCCGGCACGCCCCGCGTCCTCGGCAAAGGCCCCCGCCACGGCGGGACGCGCCGGGCGGGGGCCTCTGGACCTGCGGAGGCTCAGGCCGTCGCCAGCCGCCCTTCCCAGCCGAAGACCGCGCGGTCGTCCACGGCCAGGGTCTCGCCGCCGGCCTTGATGGTCGTGGCGAGGGCCTTGGTCTCGGGGAACAGCTTGGCGAAATAGAACCGGGCGGTCTGGACCTTGCTCAGGTAGAAGCCGTCCTTGTCCTGTCCGGCGTCGATCTTCTCCTGGGCGATCTTGGCCATGCGGGCCCACAGGTAGCCGTACACGACGTGCCCGAAGTAGCGCAGGTAGTCCACGGCGGCGGCATTGACCTCGTCGGCCCCGCCCTCGCCCATTGCCTTCTGGCCGATGACCATGGTCAGGCTGCCGAGCTGCTGGGCTGCCTTGCCGAGCTGGTTCACGTAGTCGCCGATGGACTCGTCGCCTTCGTTCTCCTCCACGAATTCCTGGAGGGTGCCCGCGAGCTTCTGGAGCTTCTTGCCGCCGTCCATCAGGACCTTGCGGCCCAGGAGGTCGAGCGCCTGGATGCCGTTGGTGCCCTCGTAGATCTGCCCGATGCGGGCGTCGCGCACGAACTGCTCCATGCCCCACTCGGCGATGTAGCCGTGCCCGCCGAAGACCTGCTGGCTCTGCACCGCGACATCGAAGCCGTTGTCGGTCATGAAGGCCTTGGCGATAGGCGTCAGGAGCGCCACGAGGTCGCCCGCCTCCTTGCGCGCCGCTTCGTCGGGGTGGTGGTGCTCGGTGTCCAGACTCAGGGCCAGCCACATCGCCAGGGCGCGGCCCGCCTCGCTGTAGGCCTTGCCGGTCAGCAGCATGCGGCGCACGTCGGGATGCACGATGATCGGGTCGGCCGACTCGCCGGGGTTCACGCGCGGCTCGTGGCGCATCTGGGTGCGGTCCTTGGCGTAGGCCAGGGCGTTCTGGTAGGCGACCTCGCCCAGCCCCAGGCCCTGGAGACCGGTGCCCAGGCGGGCGGCGTTCATCATGATGAACATGTGGTTCATGCCCTTGTTGACCTCGCCGACCAGCCAGCCTTTGGCGCCGTCGAAGTTCAGCACGGCGGTCGCGTTGCCGTGGATGCCCATCTTGTGCTCCAGGCTGCCGCACACCACGCCGTTGCGCTCGCCGGGTCGGCCCTGGGCGTCGGGCACGTACTTGGGCACCAGGAACAGCGAGATGCCCTTCGTGCCCTGGGGGCTGCCTTCCAGGCGCGCCAGCACGAGGTGCACGATGTTCTCGGCGAGGTCGTGCTCGCCCGCCGAGATGAAGATCTTGGTGCCGCTCACGGCGTAGGTGCCGTCGCCGTTGTCGGTCGCCTTGGTGCGGATGATGCCCAGGTCGGTGCCCGCGTGCGGCTCGGTGAGGCACATCGTGCCGGTCCACTCGCCCGAGACGATCTTGGGCAGGTAGAGGTTCTTCAGTTCGTCGCTGCCGACCGCGTGCAGGGCGCTGTAGGCCCCGTGCGAGAGGCCGGGGTACATGCTCCAGGCCACGTTGGCGCTGTTCATCATCTCGACGAGCGCGTTGCTGATGAGGTGGGGCATGCCCTGGCCGCCGTAGGTGGGGTCGGCGTCCAGCGCGGTCCAGCCCGCCGCGCGGTACTTGTCGTAGGCAGCCTTGAAGCCGGTGGGGGTGGTGACTTCGCCGTCATCGTGACGCACGCAGCCTTCCTTGTCGCCCACGGCGTTCAGGGGCACGAGTTCGGTTTCGACGAAGCGCGCGGCCTCGGCCAGCACCTGCTCCATGAGGTCGGCGTCGGCGGTGTCGTTCTGGGCGTAGAACGGCATCTGGGCGAGCTGGGCGGGGGCGCCGAGCAGCTCTTCCATGATGAATTTCATGTCGCGCAGGGGGGCCTTGTAGGTCGGCATGGTGTCTCCTCCTTGGAGTCCGCCGGTCCAGGAGTCTGCCCCCGGCCGGCACAGTTAACTGAGTTGAACCGAGTCTAAAACTTTTCGGGAGGAATGTCATCTCCCGGCGTGGGCACGCCGCCGCGCCGCCCGTCAGGTCCCGAACCGCGCCCGCACCTCGGGCGGCGCCCTGGGATGTCACGTTTGAGCTGACAACCGGTCCACCGATGTGACATAATGTACAGGCAGTCAGGTGGACCCCCGGTCCCCTCACTTGAGAGCCCTCCGACCCGGCGCCCAGGCGCGGCGGTCGTCGGCGTCCAATTTCGAGTATTCTGACTGGAGTCATGAACTACCCCAGCCTGGTTTGGCATCTCAAGCGGACGGAACTCTTCGCCGACCTTGAGCTGACCGAACTGGAGCGTGTCGCGGCGACCACGCCCTACCGCTCCTATCAGCCGGGCGAGGTCATCTACCGTATGGACGACCCCGCCGACGCGCTGTATTTCGTGCGCAGCGGGCTGGTCAAGATCAGCAAGCTGTTTCCCAACGGCAAGGAAGCGATCCTGGGGGTCATCGGGCAGCACGACACCTTCGGGGAACTGCTGCTGCAACCCGAGGAGCGCCGCCCCACCCAGGCCGAGGCGCTGGAACGCACCACGTTGATCGTGCTTCCGCGCGGCGAGCTGCAAAAGCTGCTGGCGACCAAGCCCGACCTCGCCATGAAGCTCATCCGGCTGATGGCCGCGCGGCTGTTCGAGGCCCAGGCCTGGACCGCCACGGTCAGCGCCTACAGCGCCCCCGAGCGTGTCGCCAGCCTGCTGTACCGGCTGGCGCGCGAGTTTGGGCGCCCCCACAACCAGGGCGTCGAGCTGAACCTCAAGCTCAACCAGGAAGACATCGCCCGGATGGTCGGCGCGACCCGCGAGACGGTGAGCCACAGCCTCAGCCGACTGAAGAAGGACGGGGCCATCGTGCGGGCCCGCACGCCCATCATCGTGCGGCTCGACGCCCTCAAGCAGTACATCGAACAGAGCCAGTAGGCCGGGCAAGCTGGACTGGGCGCTGCGTCATCTGGCGCATTGCCGCCCGGGCCCCTCTCCCCTACCCTGGGGCATGACGCCCCTGATCCGCGCCGCCGCGCCCGCCGACGCCGACGCCATCGCCCGCGTGCATGTGCAGAGCTGGCGCGAGACGTACCGGGGCCTGATCCCCGACGACCTTCTGGACGGCATGACGGACAGCGCGGCCCTGGAGCGGCGCCGAGTGATGTGGAGCGCCCTGGCGGCCCGGCCGGACCCCGTACAGGTGGCAATAGAGGGGGGGCAGGTCGTGGCCTTCGCCTCGGGCGGCGCGCCGCAGGACCACCCCGGCTACGACGCCGAACTGCATACCCTGTACAGCCTGCGGGCCGCGCAGGGTCAGGGGACCGGCCGGGCGCTGCTGCGCGGGGTCGCGGGGGCGCTGCGGGCCGGCGGCGCGCGCAACCTGGCCCTGTGGGTGCTGGACAGCAACCCCACGCGGGACTGGTATGTCCGCCAGGGCGCGCGCGAGGCCGGCGAAAAACAGGACGGCGCGCTGCGCGAGGTGCGGATGGTCTGGGACGACCTGGATACGCTCGCGGATTGAGGACCGGCGACCGGGCCCAGGTGCTCAGCGCCGCAGCTTGCGCGCGGCCTCGTCGGGGGTCAGCTCGCCGCGTTCGAGCTGGTCGAGCACGGCGCCCTGGGGATCGGCCGCCTCCGGCTCGTAGCCGATGGCGCGCAGCAGGGTATCGAAGCGGGCGCGCACGGTCGGGTAGCTCACGCCCAGCACCCGCTCGACCTCCTTGAGGTTGCCGCGCACGCGGATGTACAGCCGCAGGAAGTCCAGGTTGTCGCTGGTCAGGACGGCGAATTCGTTGAGTTCGAAGACGCCGCTCACCGTCACGCCACTCGTCGGGAAACGCAGTTCGGTGACCAGCGGCGCTTCGGTCTCGTCGGGAAAGGGCAGGGGCAGGGGGCGGGGCATGGCGTTACTGTATGGACTTCGGGCGCGGGGCAGGCCGGGGCCTCACTTGATGGAGATCTGCACGCTGTTGCCGCCGCTGTCCTCGGCGCTGATGAGCTGCCCCGGGGGCGGCCCCGCCTCGATGAGCAGTTGCAGGGCCTCGATACTCAGGCCCGCGCTCGCCAGGGCCTCGCGGCCATGCGGCGGAATCAGCTTGTCGAGGTGCGGGGCGAGGTTCAGGGGCAGGTTGGCGCTGTACTCGTCGCCGCCCGCCGACTCGACTGAGATGACCAGCAGGCGCGGCCGGTCCTCGGGCGCCCGCTCGCGGCCCGCCGCCCCCAGGCGCTCGGTCACGGCCTGCTCGACCTGCCGGGTCACGCGGCCCATCAGGCTCTCCATGTTCTCGCCGAAGCGGGCGCCGAAGGGATCGCCGAGGGAACCGCTGAAAGGCGGCGCCTGGGGTGGCCTGGGCGGCGTGGTCGTCCCCTCGCGCACGCCGCGCAGCAGCATCAGGTGTTCGGCGACCTGCGCGCTGTCGAGTTCGGGGCGGCCCAGCAGCGAGGCGATGAACTCATGGTCGCTCGGGGACAGCGCCAGCCGGGGGCTGAGGGCCACGAGCAGCGGCGAGGCGTCGTCGAGCGACAGCTTGCCGCCGCGCACGAGGTCCAGGATGCGCCGGATCTTGTCTTTCATCGCCCCTCCTCCGAGGTCACCGAGAGCTGCCCGGCCGTGACCTGGCAGACCAGGCGGGCCGCGCCGTCGCCGAGCTGCCCGGCGTAGCGCGAGGCCATGAAGCCGCCGCTCTTCTGGGTCGGGAAGTCGGTACGCAGCGCCCCCAAGGTCACGTTGGCCTCCAGGCGCAGGCTGCTCGCGCCGCGCAGGTGCAGGCTGACATTGCCGGCGTTCAGCTCGGTGCGGTGGTCGCCGCCGCGCAGTTCGCCCGTCCAGGTCAGGTTGCCTCCGTTCACGCTGGCGTTCAGGCTGCGCGCGCCGTTCACGGTGATGTTGCCGCCGTTCACGCGCAGTTCGCTGTGGCCCTCAAGCTCGCCGGCCGTCAGGTTGCCGCCGTTCACCTCGGCGCGCAGGCCCAGGGCGCGGCCCAGGCGCACGCTGCCCCCGCTGACCTCGGCGTGCAGGTCGCCGCGCAGGTCGGGCAGCGTCAGGTTGCCGCCCTCGACCCGCGCGTGGACCTGCCGGGGCGAGAAGGGCAGGCTCAGGATCGCCTGGAGGGGCGGCCAGTGCCGGGCGTCGTGGCCCTTGCGCGCCCGCTCGACGGTCCAGCCGCCGGGGCCGCCGCTCAGGCGCAGTTCGCCCTCGTGGTTGGCGCTGAGTTGGGGCGCGGACACGCCCTCATCGTGGACCACCGTCAGCGTGTAGCCGCTGATCCGCAGGGTGAGGTCGGGCGAGTCCGGCGCCGCGTGGGGAGAGGGGTCGGGCTCCGTCCGGGGCGGCTCTGCGGAACTCCCGGAGGGAGAGGCTGCGGTGTCCGGCGTCTCCAGATCGGCCAGGAGGCCCCGCGCCTCCTCGGGGGTGAGTTTGCCATCGGCCACCAGACGTTGCACCTGCGAGCGGAAATCCTCGGCTGCCTGTTCATTCATGCTCTTCTCCTTTGAGAGAATAGAAACACAAAACTCAAAAAATGTCAATCTTGAGTTTCTATTCAGATAGATTTTCCAGATATATCTATCTCAAGGCGGAACCGGAGGGACAGAATGATAAGTCCCAGTTTCTACTCAGTTCGGCCTGCTTTCCCCCGATATGCTGAAGTGATGACCACTTCTCCCGAACTGGGCGCCGCGCAGCGCACCGAAGTCGAGCTGCTGGCGCGCGGCCGGCAGGACAAGAGCCGCGTGATGCGCGACCTGGGCCTGAGCGAGACCCCCGAGGCCGCCCACGCCCTGCTGCTGCGTCTGGGCCTGTGGAGCGAGGCGCGCACGCCCTACGCCGATCGCCTGCGCGCCGCCACCACGCCCAGCACGCTGCCGGTCCCGCCCTTTCCCGCCGAGGACCGCCTCGACCTGACGCACCTGGAGGCCTTCGCCATCGACGACGAGGGCAACCGCGACCCCGACGACGCGGTATGTACCGAGACCCTAGAAGGCGGCCTGACCCGGCTGTGGGTCCACGTGGCCGACGTGGCCGCGCTCGTGCCGCCCGACAGCCCGCTGGACCTCGAGGCCCGGTCGCGCGGCGCGACGCTGTACCTGCCCGACCAGACCATCGGGATGCTGCCCGACGCCCTGGTCGAGCAGGCGGGCCTCGGGCTGGCCCCCACCTCGCCCGCGCTCTCGATCTCGCTGGACCTCGACGCCGAGGGCAACGCCGAGGCGGTGGACGTGGTCCTGACCACCGTGCGCGTCACCCGCCTGACCTACGGCGAGGCGCAGCGGCGGCTGGAGGGGGGCGATCCGGCCTTCGTGGCCCTGGCCGAACTGGCCCGCGCGAGTCAGGCGCTGCGCGAGGCCGAGGGCGCGCTGACCATCGACCTGCCCGAGGTCCGCGTGAAGGCCGACGAGGCCGGCGCGCAGGTCACGCCGCTGCCCAAGCCGCCCATGCGTTTCGTGGTGCAGGAGTGCATGACCCTGGCCGGCTGGGGGGCCGCCATCTTCGCCGACGACAACGGCATTCCGCTGCCCTTCGCCACCCAGGACCCGCCCCGGACCACCGTGCGTGGCGACGGCCTGGGGGCGCAGTGGGCGCGGCGGCGCACCCTGTCGCGGACCCGCTTCCAGCCCTCGCCGGGGCCGCACAGCGGCATGGGCCTGGACGTGTACGTGCAGGCGACCAGCCCCATGCGCCGTTACCTCGACCTCGTGGTGCACCAGCAGCTCCGGGCCTTCCTGACCGGGGGCGAGCCGGTGGGCGGCAAGGTGCTCGCCAGCCACATCGCCCAGGCGGTCCTGAACGCCGACGGCACCCGCCAGGCCGAGCGCCTGAGCCGCCGCCACCACACCCTGCGTTTCGTGGCCGCCCAGCCCGAGCGCGAGTGGGAGGCCGTCGTGGTGGACCGCCGGGGGCCGCAGGCCACGTTGCTCATTCCCGATCTGGCCTACGACCTGCCGCTGACCTCGTCGGCGCCGGTCGGCTCGGTGATCAAGCTGCGCCTGAGCGACGTGAACCTCCCGGCCCTGGGCGTGCGCGCCAAACTTTGAGGGCCGGGGCCGCTTTGGGACGAATGTCACGTCCCGATTTCGCCCTGAACCTAAAAACATCGTTATAGACGCACTTTATGAGCCTGGATTGATATTCACCTTTCATTCATCTGCCGTCCGGGCCGCTTACACTGCGGCCCATGAACGCCGTAAGCAGCGTCCCCAGCGACATCGTGTCCCTCCGCATGATTCACTGCCGCGCTGAGCAGGCCGCGCGCGGGGCGCAGTATCACCTCGCCGTCTTTCACTACCGCACCTGCCTGGAAGTGGCCGAGCGCCGCGAGGACTGCCGCGCTGTCGAGTTCTTCGCGCTGCGGCTGGCCGACTGTTACGACGTGATGGGCCTGGGCCACAAGGCCGAGGGGTTCCGCGCGCTGGCCGACCAGGGCGGCGCCGACGGTCAGGCGCTGCTGGGCTGAGCCGGTCAGCTGCCCTTCAGGGCCGGGGCGCATGCTGAAGGCCATGCGCCTTTTTTGTGGTGTGCTGGCCCTGCTGGCCTGTGTGGCGGGCGCGGCCCGCGTGGATCTCGTGCCCGGCCAGACGGCGAAGCTCGGCGAGCGGCAGGTCACGCTGCTGCGCGTGCAGGACAGCCGCTGCCCGCCCGGCGTGCAGTGTGTCCGCGCCGGCGAGCTGAGCGCGAGCCTGCTGGTCGTCGCCGCCCCCGGCGAGGCCGGTCCCCGCACGCGCCTGCTGCGCCTGACCCTGCCCGCCGGCCCGAACATCGGTCAGGGCGAGCTGCACCTCGTGGACGCGACCTTCGGCCGCCCCCCGCGCGTGGGCCTCAGCGACTATTTCCGGCGCTAGGCGGCCCAGGCAACCCCTGCGGGCGGGAGCGCGTACCTGGGGCATGTTCCGAACCCTCTGTTCCGCGCTGCTGGGAGCGGCGCTGCTGGGCACGCCCGCTGCGGCCTCCGCCCCTGTCCTCACCCCCTGGACCCTGACGCTGGTGGCGGGCCAGACGGCCAGCGTCCCGGCCACGCCCGGCCAGCCCGCCGCGAAGGTCACGCTGCTGAGCTTCAGCGACTCGCGCTGCCCGCCGCGCGCCTACTGTTTCGTGGCCGGCAACGTGAAGGCGCGGGTATTCGTGACGCGCGGGGCTTCGTCGCGGCTCTACACCCTGACGCTGCCCGGCGTCTCGGCGGCCACCCTGGCCGGGCCGCTGCGGCTCACGGCGGCGACCCGGCCGGGCCAGGGCCCGCAGCGCCTGACCCTGCGCGGTCAGCGCTGAGGGCGCGTTCTTCTCCGCCCCCCTGCCGGGTCCGGGCCCGTCTGGTCTAATGACGGCATGACCACGCCGCCCGTGCCCCACTACCTGCCCCAGGACCCGACCCCCCGCGCGCAGGGCTTCGTGATGCCCGCCGAGTGGGCCGCGCACGCCGCCACCTGGATGAGCTGGCCTGCCGACGACGAGCTGTGGTTCGGCCACCTGGAGCCGGTGCGCGCCGAGTTCGCCGAGCTGGTGCGCACCGTCGCCCGCTTCGAGCCGGTGCAGCTGCTGGTACGCGATTCCGAGAGCGAGCAGGACGCCCGCGCCCGCCTGCACGGAGCCAACGTGGCCTACCACCACGTGCCGCTGGACGACGTGTGGCTGCGCGACAACGGCCCCATCTTCGTGCGGCGCGGCGAGGGCCGGGAGGCCGATCTCGCCTTCGTGAACTGGCGCTTCAACGCCTGGGGCGGCAAGTTCGAGTCGGACCACGACGACCGCGTGCCCGAATACGTCGCGCAGGCCCTGGGCATGGCCCACTGGGACCGCCCCGAGGTGCTCGAAGGCGGCGGTATCGAGGTCAACGGCCTGGGCCTGGGCCTGACCACCCGCTCGTGCTTCCTGACCGACACCCGCAACCCCGGCCTGAGCGAGGAGGGCTACGCCGCCCTGCTGGCCGAGACGCTGGGCATCCGGAAGCTGCTGTGGCTCGACGGCGGCCTGGAAAACGACCACACCGACGGCCACATTGACACCATCACCCGTTTCGTGGACGAGACGACGGTCGTGACGAGCGTCGAGAGCGATCCCGCCGACCCCAACCACGCCGTGATGGCCCGCAACCTCGCCGCGCTACGGGAGATGACCGACACGGCGGGCGAGCCGCTGCGCGTCGTGGAACTGCCGCTGCCCGCGAACCGCCTCGACGGCGCCGAGGGCCGGCTGCCGCCCACCTACGCCAACTTCTACATCGGCAACGGCTTCGTGGCGGTGCCCCAGTACGGCGACCCCCATGACGGCCCCGCGCTGGACGTGCTGCGCCCGCTCTTTCCGGGGCGCGAGGTGATCGGCCTGAGCAGCCGCGCGATCATCGAAGGGGGCGGCTCCTTCCACTGCGTGACCCAGCAGCAGCCCGTGGGTCTCACATGGACGGGCGAATAACCGACCTGGGGGGCGGGTACACGGCCCGCCGCATCCCGCTGGAGACCTACCGCGACGCCTGCGCGCGCCTGGAAGGCCGAATCTTCGGGGGCAATTCGGTGTATGCCTTCGGGCGGGCCGCCCGGCCCCCGGTGCCCCTGGGCGAGACCTTCACGTGGGGCCTTTTCGCCGGCGACGAGCTGGTGGGCTGGAGCCACGCCGAGCAGCGCGACGAGCGCACGGTAGACATGGCCGACACGGGCCTGCTGCCCGAGCACCAGGGGCGGGGCCTGTATACCCGGCTGCTGCCCACGCTGCTCGGCACCTTCCGGGCGGCGGGATACGCCCTCGTGACCAGCCGCCACCGCGCCACCAACAACGCCGTCCTGGTGCCCAAGCTGCGCGCCGGGTTCTTCATCCAGGGCCTGAACCTGTACGAGGGCGGCCTGAATGTCACGCTGGCGCTCGCGCTGGACGGCCCCTACCGCGACGCCATGCACGCCCGCAGCGGGTTCCGGGCCGCGACGGCGGAGGCGGCCCGGCGGCTGCGCTGGCCCGAGGCCGTGCCCCCCGGCCCTGTCCCGGTTCCGTCGGCCCTGCCCCTGCCGCCCGGCACCGGTCCCGACCTCGACCTGGGCGGGGGCTACGTGCTGCGCCCGGTCGAGTACGAGACCTACTGGCACCTGTACGCGGTGCTGGAGGCGGCCGCCTACGAGAGCGTGTCGCTGGAATGGCCCCACCCGGCCGAGCGCGCCGATCTCGACGCCCCCAGCTACACCTGGCTGATCGGGCACGCGGGCGAGGTGGTCGGCTGGCAGTACTCGCGGCAGTGGAACGCGCGCACCGCCTACATGGTGAACACGGCGCTGCTGCCCGCTCACCGGGGGGCCGGGGTCTACTCGCGCCTGCTGCCGGCCGTGCTGGAGGCCCTGCGCACCGAAGGCTACGACCTCGTGCGCAGCCACCACCACGCCACCAACGCCGCCGTGCTGGTGCCCAAACTGCGGGCGGGTTTCCGCGTGCAGGGGCTGGAGGTCAGCGACCATGGCGTGATGGCGGTGCTGCTGTTCAGCTACGGCGAGCTGTACCGCGAATACATGGACGTGCGCAGCGGCCTGACCCTGCCGCGCGGCGAGGTGGCGCGGCGGCTGGGCATGGCCGGGGACACCGGGACCTGAGCCGGACCGCCGCCGGGGCCGGGCCGGGGGCGCTCCCCTTTCCGGCCCCGGCAGGCGTGCCTAGGCCTTCTTCGCGGGGCGGTTCCTGGCGCGCTTGATGGTGGCGATGCCCGCCCCGCTGTCCAGCACCGTGCGGTACAGGTCCCACCAGGCCCGCGCCGTCTGCGGGTCGCGGGTCAGGTTCTCGAAACGGTAGTAGGCCGCGCCGCCGTCCTCCAGCACGAAGGTCGGGGTGCCGAACACGCCCAGGTCGGCGGCCTCCTCCAGTTCCCGCCGCAGCGCGGCGCGCAGGCCCCCGTCGTCCTGGCGGTCGGCAGCGAACTGCGCGGTGTCCAGCCCGGCGTCCCCGGCCGCGCCCTGGATGGCGGCCTCGTCGAGCGCCTGCCCGTGTTCATGGCGGCGGCGGAACAGCGCGAGGGCAAAGGCCCAGCTGCGTTCCTCGCCCTGGCGCGCGGCGGCCGTATGCGCCAGAAAGGCGTCGAGGCTGCTCTGCTGGTGCGCCGCTCCCTCGCCCTGAGGCTGGTCGCTCAGCCACCAGCGCACGTCGCCCGCACCCTTGGCCGCCGCGTTGTCCGGGTGGTTGCCCTGCGCGAGCGAGAAGTGCCGCAGCCGGAAGGTCTCGCCCCCCGCGTCGCCGGGCAGGGCGCGCAGCACGTTCGCCAGTTCGAGGCCGCGCCAGGCGTAGGGGCACAGGAAATCGAAATACACGTCGGTCATGGCTGACGCTAGCACGGCTCCTGCTCCTGGCTGGGGCCTGTCCTTCATGTCGCGTTGACCGGACAAGCTGTCTTTTTGACTTTACACCGGACCGACTCTAGGCTGGCCCCATGGAACCGGTCCTGACCGCGCATGTGCGCGCCCGGCGTGAGGCGGCCGGCCTGCGCCCCGGCGATCTGGCGGCGCAGGCCGGCGTCAGCCGTCAGGCGCTGCACGCCATCGAGACCGGCGCGTATGTGCCCAATACCCTGACCACCTTCCGGCTCGCGCGGGCCCTGAACTGCCTGGCCGAGGACCTGTTCACGCTGTCCGCGCCCCAGGTCGGTGCCGTGCTGTGCGGCCCTCCGGCGGGCGGCCACTTCCCGCCCGGGCCGCTGCGCGTGCAACTCGCGCAGGTGGGCCCGCGCCTGCTGGCCTACCCCCTGCGCGGCGAGGCGGCCCTGGGGCAAGACGCCGACGGGGTGGCGCAGTCCGGCGGCGAGGCGGGCGGCGAGGTGCGCGTGGAACGGCTGGCGGGGGCCGAGGTGGCCCGGCACACCCTGGTCGTGGCGGGTTGCGACCCGGCGCTGGGCCTGCTGACCCGGCAGGTGGGGCGAGGGCCGGAGGCGCGGGGCCAGCCGCTCCGGGCGCTGTGGCACCCGGCCACCAGCCTGGACGCCCTGCGGGCCCTGGGGCGCGGCGAGGCCCACGCGGCGGGTATCCACCTGTGGGAGGCGGGCAGTGGCGAGTCCAACCTGCCGGCCGTGCGGCGTGAGCTGCCGGAGATCCCCACGCAGCTGTTCACCCTCTGGTCCTGGGAGCAGGGCTTGATGGTCGCGCCGGGCAATCCGCACGGCATTTCCGGCGTGGCCGACCTGCTGCGCCCCGGTCTGCGGCTGGCCGGTCGCGGGCCCGGTGCGGGCAGCCGCGTCCTGCTCGACGCCTGGCTCGCCGGGCTGGGCCTGGACGAAACCGGGCGCGCCCGGCTGCCCGGCTACCGCGACGAGGCCCCCACCCCGCTCGCGGCGGCGGCGCGGGTCGCCTCGGGCGCGGCCGACGCTGCGCCGGGGCCACGCTCGGCGGCGCAGGCCTACGGGCTGGATTTCGTGCCGGTGCAGCGAGAGCGCTTCGACCTCGCGGTGCCCCGGGACCACCTCTCTCACCCTGCCCTGGCCGCGCTGCTGTTCGGGGCCGCGCAGCCGGGCTTTCAGGCCGAACTGCGCGCGCTGGGCGGCTACGACCCGGCCCACGCGGGGCAGCCCTGGAAAAGTACCGCCTGACCCCAAGCCCCTTTCCCCGCCCCGGAGGCCCCATGTTCCGACCCAGAGTCCTGCTGCTGTCCGCCCTCCTGCTGGGCGGCACGGCGAGCGCCGCCAACCTCACCGTGTTCGCCGCCGCGTCCCTGACCGACGCCTTTACCGAGCTGGGCCGGGCCTTCGATGCCAGGACCGGCCACGCGACCACCTTCCAGTTCGCCGGGTCGCAGGCGCTGCGCACGCAGCTCGGGCAGGGCGCGCGGGCCGACGTGTATGCCAGCGCCAACGCGGCCCAGTACGACCCGCTGGTGGCCGGGGGCCTGGTCGCGGCGGGCCAGCCCTTCGTGCGCAACCGGCTGGCGATCATCACACCCAGGGGCAGCCGCGTCGCCACGCTGGCCGACCTCGCCCGGCCCGGCGTGAAGGTCGTGCTCGCCGACAAGGCGGTGCCCGTGGGGGACTACGCCCGGCGGATGCTCGCGGCCATCGACAAGTCCGGGAGCTACGGCAAGGACTTCTCGGCCCGCGTCATGCGCAACGTGGTCTCCGAGGAGCCGAACGTGCGGCAGGTCGCCCTGAAGGTGGGGCTGGGCGAGGCCGACGCGGCGGTGGTCTACGCGACCGACGTGACCCCGGCCCTGAAGGCGACCGTGCGCGTGATCGCCCTGCCCAGCCGCTTCAACCAGAGCGCGAGCTACCCCATCGGCGTGGTGCGCGCCAGCACCAACGCGGCGGCGGCCCAGGCCTTCGTCGCCTACGTCCTCTCGCCCGACGGCCAGAAGATCCTGCGCAAGTGGGGCTTTCAGGCCCCGCAGTAAGGTAAGGGAGGGGGCCATGCCGCGTGGTGCCCGCAACGTCGTGCCCGGCCGCGTCACCAGCCCCCGCACCGGACCGGCGGAGGCTGGAAGCCCCCCGAGGCTGCGGGCGGGCATACTGCGGCGCGTGAGAAACGGGAGTATGGACAGGCAGCGTGAGCATCCGTCGGGGAACCGGTCGGGCGGACGCGTGGGCCGGTCCGCCTAGGGGCGTGCGCGCCCGGCGGACCGTGCCGCCCGCCCTGCCCCTGGGCCTGAGCCTGCTGCTGGTGGCCTTTTTGCTGCTGCCGGTCGCGGCGCTGCTGCTGCGCGGCCTGAACGCCGAGTTCCTGCCGACCCTGGCGAGCGAGGCGGTGGGCGACGCCCTGCGTGTCAGCCTGCTCACGACCGGGATCACGCTGCTGCTCACGGTGGGATTGGTCACGCCGGTCGCGTGGCTGCTGGCGCGCACGCACTTTCCCGGCAAGGCGGTGCTCGAAACATTGCTGGACCTGCCCATCGTGTTGCCGCCCGTGGTGGCGGGGGTGGGCCTGCTGCTCGCCTTCGGGCGCAATGGGCTGCTGGGGCCGCCGCTGGAGATCGCGGGGATCGGCATCGCCTTTTCTCCGGCGGCGGTGGTCCTGGCACAGCTGTTTACCTCCGCGCCGTTCTACCTGCGCACGGCGCGGGCGGGCTTCGCCAGCTTCGACCCGGAAGTCGAGGCGGCGGCGCGCACCGACGGCGCGGGCGGCTGGGCGGTGTTCCGCTTCGTGACCCTGCCGCTGGCCTTTCCGTTCCTGCTCGAGGGGCTGGTCCTGACCTGGGCGCGGGCCCTGGGCGAGTTCGGCGCGACCATCCTCTTCGCCGGTTCCTTGCAGGGCCGTACGCGCACGGTCACGCTGGCGATCTACGCCGCGATGGAGTCCGACCTGGGGCCGGCGCTCGTGCTCTCGGCGGTCATGGTCTTCGTGGCCTTCGCGCTGCTGCTGGTCGTGCGGGTGGCGGCGGGGCGGCGGGGGTAGCACCCGCCCACCGCCCCGTGTTCCTCAGCCCTGGGCGTCCCGGCGCCGGTCGTCCAGCCGGCCCGCCACGAAGGCCTTCAGCGCCTCCACGTCGTTGTCCATCACGGTGAACTGCCGCTCCAGCGCCTCGATGCCGCCGAATTTCGTGGGGCGCTCGGGCGAACGCCCCACCGCTTCGCGCACCGTGTCCTCGAACTTGATGGGCAGCGCGGTTTCCAGGCAGACCATCGGTACGCCGCTGCGCCGGTGCGGGCGCGCCACGAACACGCCGTCGGCGGTATGCGGGTCAATCAGGCGGCCGAACTCGGCGTCCACCTCGCGGATCGTGTTCAGGCGGTCGGCGTGGGTGCTGCGCCCGGCGACGAAACGGCTGGCCCGCACGGCGTCCCAGTGCGGCGTGCCCGCGAGGTTCACGGGGCGGCCCTCGCCGACGTCCTGCCACCAGGCCAGGGTCTGCGCGCCACTGACTGTTCCGAGACTGGCACCCGTGATGAGGTACAGGTAGCGCTCGAAGTTGCTGGCCTTGCCGATGTCCATGCTGGGGCTGGAGGTGACGGCCACGCGCGCGGCGGGCCGCACGTGGTAGGTGCCGGTCGTGAAGAACTCGTGCAGCACGTCGTTCTCGTTGCTGGCGACCACCAGTTGCCCGATGGGCAGGCCCATGCTGCGCGCCAGATACCCGGCGAACACGTTGCCGAAGTTGCCCGAGGGCACGCAGAAGTCGGCCTCGGCCCCGGCGGGCAGCCCCAGCGCGAAATAGCCCTTGAAGTAGTACACCGCCTGCGCCAGCACCCGCGCCCAGTTGATCGAGTTGACGGCTCCGATCTCGTAACGCTCCTTGAACCCGGCGTCGGCGTTGACGGCCTTCACGAGGTCCTGACAGTCGTCGAACACGCCCTCGACAGCGATATTGAAGATGTTGGGCTCGCGCAGGCTGAACATCTGCGCCTGCTGGAAGGCGCTCATGCGGCCGTGCGGCGAGAGCATGAACACGTTCACGCGCGCCTTGCCCAGCATGGCGTACTCGGCGGCCGAGCCGGTGTCGCCCGAGGTGGCCCCCAGGATGTTCAGGTGTTCGCCGCGCCGCTCCAGCACGTACTCGAATACCTGCCCCAGAAACTGCATCGCCATGTCCTTGAAGGCCAGCGAGGGGCCGTTGGACAGTTCCAGCAGGTACAGCCCCGAGTCGCCCAGCGCGGTCAGCGGGGCGATGTCGGGGTGGCCGAACACCTCGGCGCGGTAGGTATCGTTCAGCAGCCGCTTCAGGTCGGTCTCGGGAATGTCGTCGATGAAAGGCCGCATGACCGCGTAGGCCAGTTCGGGGTAGCTCAGGCCGCGCAGGGCCTCGATCTGCTCCGGGCCGAAGGTCGGAATGCGCCCAGGCATGGCGAGGCCGCCGTCGGGCGCGAGGCCCAGCAGCAGCACGTCGCAAAAGCCGCCCAGGTTCTGCGCGCCGCGCGTCGAGACGTACTTCATGGCCGGGCCAGCCGGAGGGGGGGAACAGGGGTGCGCCGCATCGTCCCAATCTATGCGGGTGGCCGGGCCGGGGGCCGCCTCTGCCCAGACCACTGCGCGGACGACTGCACGGGCCACGGCCCAGACCACGGCCTGCGGGTCGGCTGGTCCGCACCACCTTCCGCCCACGTCCGCCGCGTTAGCCTGGGGCCATGACCCGCACCCCCGACCTTGTCAAGTTCGCCGCCGTGCAGATGCACGTCACCGACCAGCTCGAAGACAACGTCTCGCGCGCCGAGGCCCACGTGCGCGAGGCCGCCCGGCAGGGCGCGCAGGTGATCCTGCTGCCCGAACTGTTCGAGAACCTGTACTTCTGTCAGGTCGAGCGCGAGGACTATTTCGGGCTGGCGCACCCGCTGGATGACCACCCCTTCGTCGGGCGCTTCCAGAAACTGGCCGAGGAACTCGGCGTGGTGCTGCCCCTGAGCTACTTCGAGAAGGCCGGGCAGGCGCACTACAACTCGCTGGTGTGCATCGACGCCGACGGCACGCTGCTGGGCAATTACCGCAAGACCCACATCCCCGACGGCCCCGGCTACGAGGAGAAGTACTACTTCAACCCCGGCGACACCGGCTTCAAGGTCTGGGCGACCCGCTACGGGCGCGTGGGCGTGGGCATCTGCTGGGACCAGTGGTATCCCGAGACCGCCCGCGTGATGATGCTCCAGGGGGCCGACTTCCTGCTGTACCCGACCGCCATCGGCTCTGAGCCCGCCGAGGTCGAGTCGCCCAACAGCCACCACATGTGGCAGCGCGCCATGACCGGGCACGCGGTGAGCAACAGCACCTACGTGGCCGCCGCCAACCGCATCGGCACCGAGCGGGTGGAGGGGCTGGAGCAGACCTACTACGGGCACTCGTTCGTGAGCGACTACACCGGGGAGATCGTGGCCGAATTCGGCGATGCCGAGGAGGGGCCGCTGCTGCACACCCTGAATCTGGCCGAGGCGAGGAAGTTCCGCGCGGGCATGGGCTTTTTCCGCGACCGCCGGCCCGAGCTGTACGGCGCCCTCCTCACCACCGACGGCGTGACCCGCCGGGGCTGAGACGGGGAAAGGAACGGCCCCCGGCGTCGTGACCGGGGGCATTGTCTTTGGTGCACTCGCCGCGATTCGAACGCGGGGCCTGCCCCTTAGGAGGGGGCCGCTCTATCCAGCTGAGCTACGAGTGCGGGAGCAGGGCGCGGCTACGGCGCGGCCAGCAGTATAGCAAGCCGCCCCGCTCGCCTTCCCGGCCTTACTTGCCCTGCTGGGCCAGGCGCAGGTAATACGCGCTCGTCTTGTCGTTCGGGTCCAGGCGCGCGGCGTTGCCGTAGGCTTCGGCTGCCCCGGCGTAGTTCTGGACCTCGTAGCGCACGCGGCCCAGCCAGGCCCAGGCCTTGGCGTAGTTCGCGTTCTGGGCTGTCGCCTGCGCGAAGCCGGTTTCGGCCCCGGCCTTGTCGCCCGCCGCGTATCTGGCATAGGCCGCGCGGAAGGTCTGCACGGCCCCCAGCCCGAACTGCTGGCCTTCCTGCGCCAGCGCGAGGTTGTAGCGGTCGGCAGCGCTGGCCCCCGGCAGCCCGGCCGCGCCCTGGTAGGCGTTCACGGCCGCGTCCGCGTCACCCAGCTCCAGAGCCAGCCGCCCGGCCTCGCGCTGCGCCTCGATGAAGTTGGGGGCCGAGCGCGCCGCCTCCTGAAAGCCTGCCAGGGCCTGGGGCTTGCGGCCTGCGTCCAGGTCGGCATACGCGCGGCTGAAAGCCCGCGTGGCGGCGGGGCCGTAGGTGCCCGCCTTCTGGGCCAGCCCGGCAAAGTAGGCCAGTGACTTGTCGTTCGGCGCGCCGCGCAGCGCCTGGGCGTACAGCTCCTGCGCCTGGGTGTACTGTCCGCCTTCCAGGGCCGTACGCGCCGCCCAACTCGCGCACAGCACGTTCTGGGGGTCCAGCGTCAGGCACTGCCGGAACAGGGCCGAGGCCGGCGAGGGCTGGTTGCGCGTGTAGGCCGCGTACCCGAGGTTGTACAGGGCGGTGGCGGCGGCGCGTTTCTCCTCGGCTCCGGCCTTCGGATTCACCTGAAAATAGGCCTCCCACCCGAGCTGCGCCTGACGCCAGAAGCCTACCTCAGTGTAGATCTCGGCGCGCAGGCGCAGGTAGCCGGCGTTGCGCGGCTCGGCCTTCACGGCGGCCTCGGCGGCGGCGGCGGCCTGTTTCCACAGCGGTTGATCGATGGTGGCGCTGCCCCGGGGGTAGGCCTGCCGGGCGCGGGCGGCGAGGTCCCGGGCCTGCGTGGCCGCGTCGGCCGCCGAGGCGTAGGTGGGGGCCTCGGGGGCGCTCTGGGCGGGCGTGGACGGCGCCGGAGCCGTCTGGGCCTGGGCCAGCGGGGCGGCGAACAGTGAAAGGGTCAGCAGGGCGATGCGGGTCATGGGGTCTCCTGGGGGGCGGGGCCGGGGGCCGGGCGAAGATGAAAGGCAGTGTGCCCATTCTCCCGGCCGCAGCTGAACGGACGTGGGCTGAGCGTGAGGAAGGATTGATCCTCGTGAAGACCGCCGCGCCGCTGCGCTAGCCTCCGGAGCATGAGTGCTGCTTTCGCCGGGCTGGTCTGGCTGGCCCTGGACGGGGTGGGTCACCCGGCAGACGCGCCGCCGGGGTCGGTGTGGGACCAGGAATTGCCCGCCCTGCGCCCGCTGGTGGACGCCGGGCTGGCCCTCGACACGACCCTGGGCGTGCCGGGCCTGCCGCAGTCGGGCACCGGCCAGAGCTGCTGGCTGACCGGGCAGGACGCCGTGCGCTACATGGGCGAGCATTTCGGCCCCCACCCCGGCCCCACCCTGCAACGCCTGCTGCGCGCTGCGGGGCTGCCGGGGCGGCTGGCGCAGGCGGGCGGGCGCGCGGCCCTCGTCAACCACTACTCGCCCGAATATTTCGCGGCGCAGGCCCGGCGGCCACGCGTGGGCTGCTTTCCCTACGCCTTCGGGGCCGCCGGCCTGCCCCTGAACCCGCCCGGCCTGCCCCTGATCCCCGCGACCCTGGGCCTGAGCTACGCCGAGCCGTGGCGTCCGGTGCGCGGCCTGCCCGAACTGGCGCACCTGGGGGAGGCGCTGGGCCGCGCGGCGCAGGACGCCGACCTGCTCGTGGCCGACCTGTGGTTCGGGGACCTGCTGGGCCACCGGGGCCGTGTCCCCACGCCGCCGGAGGTCCTGACGGCGGGCCGAGCCTACCTCGCGCGGGTCGACGCGCTGCTTGGGGGCCTGCTGCATGTGGGCGCGCGGGTGGTGCTAGGCAGCGACCACGGCAATCTGGAGAACCTGAACGTCAAGGCGCATACCCTGGCGCGGGTGCCTTTCGCGGGGGCCGGGGTGGACCTGCGCGGGGCCGGCGACATCGTTCAGGCGGGACAGGCCCTGGCGGCGGAGTTGGGTTTACCCCCCATTCCAGCGGCCTAGCGGGCCTGTTCAGGTTATCCACAAAGTTATCCACACCCCCTGTGGACAAGGTGTGGAGCAGGCGCCGGACGGCCCGGGAGATTGTGGGAGGGAATGCCGTGCTGCACGGTCCGGAGCCTTCAGTCGGCGCAGGCCGCCGAGTTATCCACATCCGGCCGTTTCACTGTGGATAACTCGCCTCGCGCGGCCGCCACGAAGGCCCTCACGGCGGCCGGATCCTTGCGGCCGGGAGACAGCTCCAGGCGGCTGACGGCGTCCACCGCCCCCGGGCTGAGCTCGCGGATGGCCTGGGCCACATTGGCCGGTCCCAGGCCCCCGGCCAGCCACGCCCCCGCCGGAAAGTCGGCGCGCAGGGCCGCCCAGTCCAGCGGTACGCCCCCGCCCGGCTCCGGGGCGTCGAGCATCAGGGTGACGCCGGGCACGCCGTCCCACTCGCGGGCCGCCCCGGCCAGCTCCTCCGGACGCACGACGCGCAAGACGGGATAATACGCCGCGATCTGCTTCACGTAAAGCCCAGCTAAAGGTCCGTGCAGCTGCACCGCCGAAACGCGGGCGGCCTCGGCGGTCCGCAGCACCTCGCCGAGCCCCTGATTCATGAACACGCCCACGCGCGCGACGGTCGGTCCGGCGGCGAGCCCGGCCTCGCGCGCGACCTGCGCCGACACCAGCCGTTTGCTGACCGGCGCGAAGATGAAGCCCAGCGCGTCGGCTCCGGCCTGCGCCGCGAGCGCCGCGTCGGCGACGCTGGTCGTGCCGCACACCTTGATCTTCGGGGTCATGGGGTACGGCCCTCCAGGGCGGCCACACGGGCCTCGAGTTCGCGGGTGCGGCGGGTCAGGGCCAGCAGCAGCAGGGCGTAGTGGTCGTAGAGCTTGGGGCGTTCCATGCGCACCTCGCCGCTCATCCACTCGTGCAGCAGCCGCTCGGCCTCCCGCAGTACCTCTTCGTCGGGCACCTCGCTGTAACGCCGCTCTCCCATGATCTCGCGGGCGAAATTGAGTTCCTTGTCGGCCATAGGCCCCTATTGTGCGGCCTGTTCGTCCCCGGCCGCGTGGACCTGGACCTGCGCGGCGATGCCCAGCGCCAGGGTGAGGGGGTGGCCCGCCACCTCGACCGTCAGGGTTCCCAGGGCCGTGTCCACGGCGCGTACCCGCAGCCGCGCGCCGGGGGTCAGGTCGGCGGCCATCAGGGCGCGCAACTGCTCGGCGTCGGTGTCGGGCACGCGGGCGACGGTCGCGCGGTCGCCGGGGGCCAGCTGCGAGAGCCGGCGTTCGGCGCGTTCGGGCAGCTCGCCGCCCAGGGTCGGAATCGGGTCGCCGTGCGGGTCGTGGGTGGGGTCGCCCAGCCACGCGGCGATGCGGGCCTCCAGGCGCTCGGACAGTGCGTGTTCCAGGCGCTCGGCCTCCTCGTGGACCTCGTCGAGCGGCACGCCCAGCGCGCGGTGCAGGAACAGCTCCAGCAGGCGGTGGTGCCGCAGCACCTCCAGCGCGACCCGCTCGCCCTCGGCGGTCAGGCGCGCGCCCTGGTACGGCGCGTGCGACACCAGCCCCTGCTCGCCCAGTTTCTTGAGCATGCCGGTCACGCTGGCCGGGGCGACTTCCAGCGCGTCGGCCAGCGCCTGGGTGCTGACCTTGCCGTCCTGCCCGAGCCGCAGCAGGTGCTTGAGGTAGTCCTCGGCCGAGCGCGAGAGGGAGCGCGGAGTCATCGCTGCGCAGTCTAGCGGGCGCGGCCTGCGGCGGTCCGGGACCGGACGGGAACTTTCCGGCCCCGGCGCGCCTCTAAGCTTCGAGGTGACCTTGAGTGACCCCCACGATTCCCTGGACGACGCCGAACTGGTCCGCCGCGCGGCGCGCGACGAGCGGGCCTTCGAGGCGCTCGTGAGGCGCCACGCCCCGGCGGTGCACCGGCTGGCCGCCAGCACGGTCGGTCCCGGCGCGGCCGACGACGTGGTGCAGGAGGTGTTCATCGCCGCGCACCGGGGCCTGAAGACCTTCCGGGGCGAGGCGCAGTTCTCGACTTGGCTGCACCGCGTGACCCTGAACGCCTGCGCCCACGCCCTGCGCCGCCGCACGGCCCTGCCGCTCGACGGCCTGCCCGAACCCGCCGCCCCCCACAGCCCCGCACGCGCGGGCGAGCAGGCGCAGGTGCGCGAGCGGCTGGCGCAGGCGCTCGCCACCCTGTCCCCCGAGCAGCGCGAGGCCCTGACCCTGCGCGAGATCGCGGGCCTGGACTACGCCGAGATCTCGGCGGTGACGGGCGCGGAACTCGGCACCGTCAAAAGCCGCATCGCCCGGGGCCGCGCCGCCCTGCGGGCGTGGCTCACGCGGGCCGGCGTGCGCGCCGACGACTGAGCCACCGACTGAGCCGTGCCGGACCCCTCCCCACAAAGGACCCAGACCATGACCCACCCCGACTTCGACGACCTCGACCGCCTGCTCGCCCAGGCCCGGCAGCCCACGCCCGACGACGAGGGCGCGGCCGGGCGCTTCCTGAGCGGCCACCGCGCCCGGCGCGCGCGCCAGCGGCGGCAGACCTGGGCCGGGGGCCTGGGGGCGCTGCTCGCCTCGGCGGCGGTGGTCGTGGGCGTCACCGCCCTGCGCCCCTCTCCCACCCTGCCCACGAGCGCGGCCTACGACGCCTACCAGTCGGCGGCCTACGGTGACGCCGAGGCCCGGTGGTGAGGGCACTCGCCTGGGCCGCGCTGCCCCTGGCCCTCGCTGCGGGGGGCCGGGCCGGGGCCGCCCCCGCCGACGACCTGCTCGCGGCGCTGCGGCAGTCGCGCACGCAGGCGGCGCGCGGCGCGGTGGACATCACCGTGAACTTTCCGCCGCGCGCGCAGCCCACCCGCACGGCCGCCCAGCTTCCCACCGTGCCCCTGCGCCCCGGCCTGCTGACCCGCAACTTCGCGGTGACGCGGGTGGGCGGCGAGGCGGTGGCCGGGCGGCCTGTGGCCCGTTTCGACCTCGTGCCCAAGACCGGGCCGGCGGCGCGCTGGTCGCTGTGGGTGGACCTCGCCTGGAATATCCCGCTGGCCTACGAGGAGCGGGACGCGGACGGCGGTCTGTCGCGCCGCGCCGCCTTCCGGACGGTCGAGGCGGCGCCCCGGCGGGTCTCGCGGCCCGCGCCCGGGGCCGCTCCGGCGGGTCTGCGCGCGGCGGTCCTCTCGGCGCTGCCCGGGCTGCGGCTGCCGCCGGGGTTCGTGCCCGTCGCGGCGCAGGCCCGCGCGCAGGGCGGCGCAGAGGTCACCCTCAGCGACGGGGTGAACGTGCTGGCCCTGGTGACGGCCGCGCGCGCGGTCGCCCCGGCCCCCGGCGTGGCCTCGCGGCGCCTCGGCACGCGGGCGGTGTGGCTCGTCGGCAATCTGCCCCAAAGTGCGCTGGCGGCGGCCCTGGCCGGGGTGCGCGGGGTGGACGAGGCGGCCCTGGGAACTTTTCTGCCCCTCGCCGCCTCCAACCCCTGAAGTCTCCCTATTTCCCGGCGAGGTGCCTATGAGTTTGCCCCCATTGACCAGACCCCTCTCGGCCGAGGACGCCGCGCACTTCCTGCGGCGCACGGCCTTCGGCGCGACCGACGCGCAGATCCGCGCGCTGGTCGGCAAGGACGCCCGCGAGGTCGCCCGCGCGGCCCTGAACTTTCCTGTCCTGGCTGCGGGGCCGCAGCCCACGCCCGGCAATCCCTTCGACCCCCAGAGCGGGGCCACGCCCGGCGCGATGATCCAGCTCACGCGCGCCGGGTGGCTGTACGAACTGGCGTACTCGCCCACGCCCCTGCGCGAGAAGCTGGCGCTCGTCTGGAGCGGGCATTTCGTGGTCGGCACCGACAAGGTACGCAACGGCCCCGCCCTGGCCGGGTACCTGCGGCTGCTGCGCACGCACGCGGCGGGGCGCAGCTTTTCGGCCTTCGCGCTGGACATCGCCCGGTCGCCCGCCATGCTGCGCTACCTCGACAACGACCAGAACAAGAAGGGCAAGCCCAACGAGAACTTCTCGCGTGAGCTGCTCGAACTGTTCACGACCGGCATCGGGCACTACACCGAGGACGACGTGCGCGAGGGAGCCCGCGCCCTGAGCGGCTGGAGCTTCGAGGGCGGGCGCGGCAACCAGAACTACCTGGAGACGCCGCGCTTCGTCTTCAACCCGCGCCAGCACGACGACGGCCGCAAGACCTACCTGGGCCAGAGCGGCCCCCTGAGCGGCGAGGACGTGGTGCGCCTGGCCGCCACTCATCCGCAGACGGCGACCTTCGTCGCCCGGCGGCTGCACCGTGCCTTCGTGGCCGACACGCCGGACGAGGGGGCGGTGGCGGGCAGCGCCGAGACCTTCCGGCGCACGGGGGGGGACCTGGGGATGGTCCTCGAAGAACTGCTCTCCAGCGCGGCCTTCTACGGCGCGCGGCAGAGGGTGATCCGGGGGCCGGTCGAGTACGTCGCGGCGGCGCTGCGGACCCTGGGGCAGCCCAGGCTCGACCCCAAGCAGCTCGTGACCCTGACGCAGACGGCCGGGCGCATGGGCCAGCTGCTGCTGCAACCCGACACCGTGAAGGGCTGGGACGGAGGCCGCGAGTGGATCAACGACTCGGCGCTGCTGACCCGCATGAACGTGGCGGCCTCGCTGACGCTGGGCAAGGCCGCGCCGGAGGTCCGCGAGTGGCCCGGTGAACTCGCCCTGCTGGGCAGCGAGCGGACGCTGCTGCGCCCGGCGATGGCGGGATTGAAACCGGCCCAGCGGGCCTACCTCGCCTTCATCAGTCCCGAATTCCAGCTCGCATAAGGACGGTTCCATGACGACACGGCGCGATTTTCTCAAACTCTCCGCCCTCGCGGTGGCGGCCACGACCGGCATGCCGGGCTTTCTGGCGCGCGCGGCCACGCAGGCGACCGGCGACCGGACCCTGGTGGTCATCCAGCTCACGGGCGGCAACGACGGCCTGAACACCCTGGTGCCCTATTCGAACGGCGCCTACTACGCCGCGCGGCCCACCATCGCCGTCCCCAGAAAGGACGTGCTGACCCTGACGCCCGACCTCGGCATGCACCCCAGCCTGCGGCCCCTGGCGGCGCTGTGGGATAAGGGCCAGCTCGCCTGGATCGAGAACGTGGGCTACCCCGACCCCAACCGCTCGCACTTCGCCAGCATGGCGATCTGGCACACCGCCGACCCCGCCCAGGCGCAGGCGGACGGCTGGATCGGGCGCGTGGCCGAGCAGCTCGGGGACCCGTTCTGTGCCAGCAACGTCGGCGGCACCACGCCCCTGGCGCTGCGGGCCGACACCTTCAGCCTGCCGAGCATCGAGTCGGTGGCGAGTTTCGGGGTCAAGCTGCCCGCCGGGCTGGAAGACGCCTTCGGGGCGATGCTGGCCGCCCCCCGCAGCGGCGAGGCCGATTACCTGGGCCGCGCCACCCGCCAGATGCTCAAGAACACCGCCCGCGTGCAGAAGAACGCCAAGAAGTACCGCGAGGGGGCGAGCTACCCCGAGGGCCGCTTCGCCGCGCAGCTGCGCGACGCCGCCCGCCTGATCGCCGCCGGGGTGGGCCAGCGCATCCTGTACGTGTCGCACGGCAACTACGACACCCACGCCGGGCAGCGCGGCGAGCAGGACGGCCTGCTGGGCGACCTGGCCGCCGGACTGGCCGCCTTTTACGCCGACCTGGAGGCGCAGGGGCTGGCGCAGAAGGTGATCGTGATGGGCTTTTCGGAGTTCGGGCGGCGGGTGGCCGAGAACGCCAGCGCGGGCACCGACCACGGCCAGGGCAGCGTGATGTTCGCGCTGGGACACGGCGTGAAGGGCGGTGTCCACGGCGACAGCCCGGATCTGGAGAACCTGTCGCTGGGCGACATCAAGTACAAGCAGGACTTCCGGGGTGTATATGCCGGGGCGCTGGGCGGCTGGCTGGGCCTCGACGCCCGTAGCGTGCTGGGCGGCGAATTCAAGGGACCGCAGTGGCTGGCCTGAAGGGGGCTGGCGTGAGGGGGGCTGGCCTGAAGGGCGGGCGGCTCGCCGGGGCGCTGCTCGCCGCCTCGGTCGCCCTGTCGGTGCCGGCCGCGCTGGCGCTGCCGCAGTACCGCACGGCCGCCATCCGGCAGTTCCACTACGACGAGGGCAACCCGCTGTGGGAGTACGACCGCCGGGTCATGGCCTGCACCTTCTGCCACGTCAAGGCCTCGGGGGGCGCGCCCTGGAACCCGTTCGGCGAGGAGATCCGCGCGGCGTTCCGGGCCGACGCGCAGGCGGGGGGCCGGGCAAAGTTTCCGGCGGTGCTGGGTGGGGTGCTGGCTGCCGGGAAGGACGCCGACGGCGACGGTTACAGCGACGCGCTGGAGGTCTGGGCCAGGACCCTGCCCGGCGACCCCCAGAGCCGCCCCGACCGACCGGTGGCCGAGGTGCAGGCAGCCTTCGGGGCAGCAGGGGGGACAGCCCTGTACCTGCCTGGGGGCGGGAAGTAGACCGGGTCTCTCTAAAACCCCCTTTACCCCCGTCTCGCCTGCGGGGCGGGCGGCGGGCGCACCCTGGGCGCATGAGCGACGATCCGAAGAAGGGCTACGACCCGGCCAACACCTCGCCCGCCGAGGGCCAGAGCCGCCCGATTCCCGAGGAGGACCGGGGCAAGGCGCCCAACGCGGACCCCGCCGCCAAGGACGAGCCGGCCGAGGGGGGCCGCGACGAGGTCGAGGGCAGCAGCACCCCCGGCGCGTGACCCCCCGCCTCTTCGGCGAGGCCGATCTGAACGCGGCCCGCCCCGCCGAGGAGCGGGCCGAACTGCTGGTCTGGATGAAAGACCGGCTGCGCGAGGAATACGGCGAGCGGCCCCTCGACTCGCGGCGCGACCCCATGCACGAGCTGATCTCGACGATCCTCTCGCAGCGCACCACCCACGCCGACGAGGAAGCCGCGTACCACGAGCTACGCGAACTGGGCGACTGGGCGGACATCATCGCCGCGCCGACCGAGGTGGTGGCCCATGCCATCCGCCGCAGCAATTACCCCGAAAGCAAGGCCCCGCGCATTCAGGAAACCCTGCGCCGCATCCGGGACGCGCCGGGGGGCTACGACCTCGATTTCCTGCGCGACCTGCCGGTGAAGGACGCCCTGAAGTGGCTCACCGACCTGCCGGGGGTGGGGGTCAAGACGGCCTCGCTCGTGCTGCTATTCAATTATCACCGGCCCGTGTTTCCGGTGGATACGCACGTGTTCCGCATCAATATCCGCGTGGGTACCATCCCGCAGATGACCGAGCAGGCGGCGCACCGCGCGCTGCTGGCCCTGCTGCCACCCGACCCGCCTTTCCTGTACGAACTGCACGTCAACTTGCTGTCGCACGGCCGGCAGGTCTGCACCTGGACGGCCCCGAAGTGCGGCGAGTGCTTTATCCGCGAGAGGTGCGACGCCTACAAGATGTACGGCGGCCGCGTGCCCAGCTTCAGCGAGAAGAAAAAGAAATGATCCGCCGGACATGCTGGCAGTGGCCCAGCATGCCCAGGTCGGGGCGCGGCACGAAGGTCCCGTTCCAAATGCCGGGCAGCAGCCGCGTTATCTCGGCGGGGTCGTCTGCCTGGCGGTGAGGGAGCGGTCATGTGGGCTGGGCGACGTGTTCTGCACCAAACCGCTGCGGATGCCGGAACCTGAGGTCCGCGAGCGTATGGCTCGCGGCCTCCAACTCGAAGGTCCCAACAAGCAGTTCAGTGGCCGAGCTGTCGGAAAGTGAGGTCGTCAGCGGGCATACATCGCGCAGTGGCGGCACCAGGCCCGCGCTCGGCTGTCCCGGAAGGCCAGTGCCCCGGC
This sequence comes from Deinococcus gobiensis I-0, assembly GCF_000252445.1. Taxonomy (GTDB): domain Bacteria; phylum Deinococcota; class Deinococci; order Deinococcales; family Deinococcaceae; genus Deinococcus; species Deinococcus gobiensis. Next base: position 44,354 of record NC_017790.1, read on the forward strand.
GGTAGTGACAGTTCCCGAAATGTAGCGGCGTAGCCCGGTCGGTCCGGTTCAGCGCGTGATAGGCCGGGGGCATTTCCCACGCCGCTTCCGGCACGGTGATGGCCCGCGCCAGGGCAGGCTCAGCCGCGTTCACGTTCGCGCAGCACGAGCTGAACCAGTCCCAGCAGCACGAGCTCGTCGTCGCCGGGGGTAGTCGGCCGCAGCTCCTCGACCGTGAAGCGGCGTGAGAGGAGGCTGCGTTTCTTGTGCACGCGGTAGGCGGGGGCTCCGGCCGGGTCCAGCACCGTGTACGTCGGGTTGACCAGATAGTCGAAGCCCATCGCCACGAGGTCCCCGACGAAGGGCACGGCCCCGATACCCGCCTCGACGAGCGACATCCAGGGCTGGTCGTCGCGGATGGTGAAGCGCGTCTGCCCCCCCGGCCCCAGCAGGTCGTAGCCGGCCGCCCATAGCGTGCGCATCCCCTGCGCCTGGAGCGACCCGACCTCGGTGCCGTCCGCCCGCACGATGACCCGGCGCGCCCGCCAGTCGAGCATCCCGGCCATCAGGCCCTGGGCGCGCATGCCGTGCGTCTGCACCTGCCGCGACTCGTCGGTGTAGACGCGCACCTCGTCGCGGATGCTGAAGGTCTTCTCCTTGACGAAGGCGAGCAGCCGCCCCGAGGCGTCGGTGACGCGCAGTTCGGTGAACAGGCTGAACCGGAATTCGATGGAGAGCGGAAACTGGGGGTTCACGTCTCCGGGTATGCGTCGGCGGGGCGCGGGGTTCCCGGGCTTCCGCCTGTTCCCACTTCCCGCCCCCTCACCCTTACCCCACGTCGAAGCGTGCGCCCGGCCCCACGCCCGCCGCCGCCGCCCACGCGCTGGCCGGCTGGGCCTTGCGGGCTTCGGGCTGCACGGTGGCGACCTTCACCGCACCCGCGCCGCAGGCGACGGTCACGCCGGAGTCGTCCACGGCCAGCACCTCGCCGGGCTGGCCCTCGCCCATCGCCGCGCTCAGACCGCCGAGCTTGAGGCGCGCGCCGCCTAGGAAGGCGGTCGTCTGCGGCCACGCGGCCACGCCCCGGTAACGGTTCACGATCGCCGAGGCGGGCTCGGCCCAGCGCACGAAGCCGTCCTCCTTGACCAACATGGGGGCGTGGGTGGCCTGGGCCTCGTCCTGGGGCCGGGGTTTCAGCGTGCCGAGCTGCGAGAGGGCCGACACGATGAGGCGCGCCGCCTGCCCCGACAGCGCGTCCGACAGCTCCAGGCTGGTCCATTCGGGGGCGATAGACAGTTCCTCTTGCAGCAGCACCGGCCCCGTGTCCATGCCGGGGTCGGTCTGCATGATGGTCGTGCCCGTGACCGTCTCGCCCCGGATCAGCGCCCACTGGATCGGCGCGGCGCCCCGGTAGCGCGGCAGCAGGCTGGTGTGCGTGTTCAGGAATCCGTAGCGCGGCACGGCCAGCAGCGCGGCGGGCAGGATCTTGCCATAGGCGCAGGTGACGGCCACGTCCGCCCCCGACCCCCGCAGCGTCGCCTCAAAGTCGGTGTTGCCGCGCAGCCGCGTGGGCTGGGCCAGCGGCAGCCCCAGCTCGGCGGCGCGGGCAGCCACGGGCGGCGGCGTCAGCTTCAGGCCGCGCCCCACCGGCTTGTCGGGCTGCGCGACGACCAGCACGACCTCGAACTGCGTGCGGATCGCCTCCAGCACCGGCAGGGCGAAGGCGGGCGAGCCGAAGAAGGCGACCTTGGGACGGGTCAAAGACGTTCCTTGAGGTGCTGCTCTTTTTCCCAGCTGCTCAGGTTCGCCAGGAAATTCTTCGAGTGCTGCTGGATCTTCAGGAGCTCCTTGCGGTGATCGTCGGTCACTTCGGCGGGCAGGCGGTCGAGGAACAGCACGCCGTCGAGGTGGTCGATCTCGTGCTGGAACACGCGGGCGAGGTAGTCCTCGGCCTCTATGGTCCGCTCCTGACCGTCCAGGTCGGTGTAGCGCACCGCGATCTGCCGGGCGCGCGGCACACCTTCCTCGTAGATGCCGGGGATGCTCAGGCAGCCTTCCTGGTAGGACTTGTCCTTCTTCTTGTTCAGGACGGCGATCACGGGGTTGATCATCACGAAGTCGCGCAGCACGCGGGACTTCAGCGGCGTGTCGTCGTCGCCCCCCTCTTCCTCGTCGTCCTCGTACTCGACCGCCACGAACAGGCGCACGCCCAGCCCGATCTGCGGCGCGGCCAGCCCAACGCCGCGCTGCTCGAACATGGTCTCCATCATGGTGTCGGCCACCTCGCGCACCGTCTGTGGCCCGAAGCCGGGAACGGTCAGGGTGTCGGTCGCCGTGAGGGGCCGGGCCTTGCGCCGCAGCACCGGGTCGCCGTACAGGCGCATGGGGTAGATGCGGGGTTTCTCGCCGAAGCGGGACGGGCCAGGGGCCGGGGAGGCAGGGGAAACGTCGGACGCGCTCACAATGCCCCCAGTTTAAGCGTTGTGGCCTAAAGGGTCGGTGGCGCCGTTCGCCTTCGCCCTGCACGCCTGCACTGGCCCCTACACTGGCCGCATGACAGTCCTGCGCGTCGCGGCGGCCGCCTACCCCATCTCCTTTTTCCAGACCTGGGCCGAGTACGAGGCCAAGCTCGCGGCCTGGGTCGCGCGGGCGGCCTCGGGGGGCGCGCGGCTGCTGGTGTTCCCCGAGTACGCCGCGCTGGAACTCATCAGCCTGCTGTCCGCAGACCTGCACCACGACATCCTGGGAATGCGCCCGGCGTTGCAGGCCTTCCTGCCCGACTTCCTGGCCCTGCATGCCCGGCTGGCGCGCGAGCACGGCGTGGGCATCGTGGCGGGCAGTTACCCGGTCGCGCACGGCGGGGGCTTCGTGAACCGCGCCTATGTGTTCGGGCCGGACGGCGAACACGCCTGGCAGGACAAGCTCCTGATGACCCGGTTCGAGGCCGAGGAGTGGGACATCGTGCCGGGCGAGGGTGTGCGGGTGTTCGAGCTGGAGGGCCTGCGCTTCGGCGTGGCGATCTGCTACGACTCGGAGTTTCCGGGGCTGGCCCGCCAGATCGCGGAGGCGGGGGCCGAGCTGCTCGTTGTGCCGTCCTTCACGGGGTCGCGCCGGGGCTACACGCGGGTGCGGGTGGGCAGCATGGCGCGCGCGCTGGAAGGGCAGGTGTACGCCCTGCACGCCCCGCTGATCGCCGACGCCGCCTGGAGCTACGCTGTCGAGGACGCGGTGGGCCAGAGTGCCCTGTACGCCCCCGCCGATGACGGCCTGCCCGAGGACGGCGTGGTCGCGCAGGGCGAGTGGAACGCCGAGGGCTGGCTCGTCCACGACCTCGACTTTGCTCTGACGCGGCATGTGCGGGCGCAGGGCCACGTCCTGAACTGGCGCGACCGGGTGGCGGCGCAGGAGCGGCCCGGCGCGGCCGAACTCGTCCGGCTGGGAGAGGGCGTCCGTGGTTGAGGTACGCCGTCTGGGGGCCGCCGACGCCCCGGCCTACCGCGAGGTCCGGCTGGCGGCGCTGCGGGCCGATCCGGCCGCCTTCATCACCACGGCCGAGGAATACGCCGCGCAGCCGCCCGAGACGGTCGCCGCCCGCCTGACCGGCGAGGACAGCGCGACCTTCGGGGCCTTCGTGGACGGCGAACTCGTCGGTATCCTGACCGTCGCGCGCGAGACGCGGGAGCGGCTGCTGCACCGCGCGAACGTCTTCGGGGTGGCCGTGCTGCCGGCGGCGCGGGGGCAGGGCTGCGGGGACGCGCTGCTGCGGGCCGGGATCGCCTGCGTAGGGGGCTGGGCGGGCGTCACGGCGCTGCACCTGGGAGTCACGGCATCGCAGGTGGCGGCGCGGCGGCTGTACGAGCGCCGTGGGTTCGTGGCGTGGGGGGTTCAGCCGGACGCGGTGCGGGTGGACGGGGTCACGCTGGCGGAGGTGCATATGGTGCGGGAGATGGGGGCGGCTACGTAGGGTTGCGTTTCCCTCCCCCCCAGCCCCCCTCCCGCCGGGAGGGGGGAGCTTTTTCGCTGCGCTCGGCAAAGAGTCGTTCCGGGCGTTGGCGGGGCTGCACGGTCCTGCCGCGTGACGGCTCAGGTCGGGGCCAGCCCTAGCCCGGTTGGAATGGCCCGCGCGCTGCGCGCACGACGGCCTTCGGGGGACTTGGGCGGTGGCGTGATTGGGTGGCCTCTACAAGCCACAGGCCACGCGTCACAAGCTCCCCTCACCTCACTCCAGCGCGCCTACCCCGGTCAGGTGGCGGCCCACGATCAGGGTGTGGATGTCGTGGGTGCCCTCGTAGGTGTCCACAGTCTCCAGGTTGAGCATGTGGCGGATGACCGGGTATTCGGTCGTGATGCCGTTGCCGCCCAGCATCTCGCGGGCCAGCCGGGCGCCTTGCAGGGCCACGCGCACGTTGTTGCGTTTGGCGTAGCTCACCTGGGCGAAGTTCATGCGGCCCGCGTCCTTCAGGGTGCCCAGGCGCCACGCGAGCAGCAGGCCGGTCGAGTGGTCGGTCGCCATCCGCACGAGTTTGTCCTGCACGAGCTGGCGCCCGGCGATGGGTTTGCCGAAGGTCGTGCGGCTGCCCGCATAGTCCAGGGCGGTCTGCAACACGGCCTCCAGCGCCCCCATCGCGCCCCAGGCGATCCCGAAGCGGGCCGAGGTCAGGCAAGACAGCGGCGATTTGAGGCCCTGGCTACCGGGCAGCAGGTTCTCGGCCGGAATGCGGCAGTCCTCCAGCACGATCTCGCCGGTCAGCGAGGCGCGCAGGCTCATCTTGCGCTCGATCTTGGGGGCGTGGAAGCCGGGGGTGTCGGTCGGCACGGTAAAGCCCCGGACCACGCCCTCGTCGTCCTTGGCCCACACGACCGCCACGTCGGCGGCGGGGCTGTTGGTGATCCACATCTTGCTGCCGTTCAGGACGTAGTGGTCGCCGTCCCTGCGGGCGCGGGTACGCATCGCGCCGGGGTCCGAGCCGCCGTCGGGCTCGGTCAGGCCGAAGCAGCCGATGAGTTCGCCCGAAGCGAGGCCCGGCAGCCAGCGCCGCTTCTGCTCCTCGCTGCCGTAGGTGTGGATCGGGAACATCACGAGGCTGCCCTGCACGCTCGCCGCGCTGCGCAGGCCGCTGTCCACGCGCTCCAGCTCGTACATCATCGCCCCGTAGGCGCTGTAGCTCGCGCCCGCGCCGCCGTACTCCTCGGGGATGGTCGGGCCGAGCAGGCCCATCTCGCCGAAACTGCGCATCACGTCCCGCACCGGCAGCTCGCCGCCGTCCCACCATCCGGCGATGTGGGGCAGCAGTTCGGCGTCGGCGTAGGCGCGCACGCTCTCGCGGATGAGGCGCTCGTCGGGGGTCAGCAGCTCGGCAACGGCAAATTCGTCGAACATTCGGGCAGGTCTCCTTTGGGCTGTGATGTGGGCCTACCTTATCCCGTGCTCTCCTCCCCCGTCGGCTCCTGGCCCCCAATGCCGTACACCCGCCGGGCGTTCCCGTCGGTCACGCGCTCCAGTTCGGCCGCGTCCAGGCCGCGCAGGCCCGCCACGAATTCCAGCGTGTAGCGGACGTAGCCGGGACGGTTGGGCCGGCCGCGTTTGGGCACCGGGGCCAGGAAGGGCGCGTCGGTCTCGACCAGCAGCCGGTTCAGGGGCACCTCGCGCGCCGCCGCCTGGATGGGCTGGGCGGTCTTGTAGGTCGTGTTGCCCGCGAAACCGAAGTACGCGCCGCGCTCCAGCCCGAAGCGCAGCAGCCCCGCGTGCCCGCTGAAGCAGTGCAGGATGACCGGCACGTCCGGCCACCCGGCGAGCACGTCCATCACGCCCCGGTGGGCGCTGTCCTGGTCCGCCTTGTCGCGCGTGTGGATGACGAGCGCCTTGCCGCTGCGCCGCGCGAGGTCCAGTTGCCACTCGAAGGCGGCGAGCTGCTGCGGGCGCAGCCCGTCGTCCCAGTAGTCGTCCAGCCCGCTTTCCCCGATGCCGACCACGCGGGGGTGCCCGGCCAGCCGCTCGATCTCCGTGCGCGCTTCGGGCGAGTCCTGCCCGGCGTCGGTGGGGTGCAGGCCCACGGTCGCCCACACGTCGGGAAACTGCTCGGCCAGGGCCACGGCGTTGCGGGCGTGTTCCAGGTTCGCGCCGATGCACACCAGGGCGTTCAGGCCCAGTTCGTGCCGGGCCGAGGCCGGATCGTCGAGGTAGTCGAGGTGGGTATGCGAGTCGAACATAGGGTGCAGCCTAGAGGCTCGGGCCGGGGGGAGCCGCGAGAGGTCCGGTTCCGGTCAGCGCCGCCCCATCACTCTCATGAGAGGGGGGCGCTAGAGTGCGCGCGTGCAGAAAGCCGGTCCCCTCGCCCTGGTGGCGCTGTTCGTGTTCGCGCTCGCGTTCGCCTTCGTGCCGACCGGGCCGCGCGGCGAGGCGGCGCAGGTCGGCGCGCAGCTTCAGGGGGTGCGCCTGGCGCTGTACCCGGCGCGCGACGAGGGCGCGGTGTGGACCTTCGCGGCCGGGGAGGTCCGCAGCGACCCCCTGACCAACGTCACGCAGCTCACGCAGCTGTCGCGGGGCGAGCGGCTTGTGCGCGGGCGGGACGCGGCCGGGCACTACACCGGCCGCCAGACCCTCGACGCGACCCTCAGCACGCCCGAACTGACCATCGACGCCCAGGACGACCTCCTCACCCCCCGCGCCCGCATCACGCTGGTCCGCGAGTGCGCCGACCTGACCCTGACCGGCACGGCCGGGCGGCCCGTACGGATCGAGCAGGGCACCGGCTTCAGTGCGCCCGCCGCCGTCATCGACTCCCCGAACCTCAACGGCCGCATCAACGACCTCCAGATGTCCTTCCAGTTCGACCTGCTGCACACCAGCGAGGACTCGAACTACCAGCTCGCCATCGACCCGACCGAAACCTGCCGGGACGGCAAGCGCGTGCCGATCTGACCGGCCGGCCCCCGCCTCCCATCTTTCCCACGGCCAGTCCTCATCCGGCCGGCCCACACTGAACCGGAGACCCCATGAAGACCCCGACCACCCTGCCCGCCCGCGCGCTGCTGCTCGCTGCCCTGACCGCCACCACCGTTCTCGCGCAGACCGGCAGCGGCGCCGACAAGCGCGTCATCAACATTCAGGGGGCCTCGACCGGCAACCTGCGCACCGGTCCCCTGAATTTCACCGGCAGCCCGGTCAAGGCGACGGTCAGCACCCTCCAGATCCAGGCGGCGCAGGCGACCCTGGCGGCCCCGGCGGGTACGCCCATCATCGAGGCGCGTGGCAAGCGCACGGCCAACTTCAGCGGCAACATCAACGTGACGCGCGGCCGCCTGAGCGCCAAGGGCGACAAGCTCGCCTACAGCGAGGTCAGCGGCCAGGGCGTGCTGAGCGGCGGCGCGGCGGCGACCTTCCAGCCCGACGGCAGCTCGGGTAACGACCCCGTGAACATCACCGCCACGCAGATGAGCCTGGACGTGGACAACAACGTCTCGACGAGCACCGGCGGCGTGCGCCTGACCAACGGGACCCAGACCGGCCGCGCCGACAAGCTGGTCTTCGACGAGGACAAGGAACTCGCGCAGCTCACCGGCACGCCCAGCCTGACGCGCGCCGCCAAGGGCAACCAGAAGGAACTCGTCATCTCGGGCACCGAGGTCCGCGCCCTGACCAAGAGCAAGACGCTGTACGTCAGGGGCGGCGTGAAGCTCGTGCAGGGCAGCCAGACCACCACCGGGGACGCGGTGTACTACGACGACGCCAAGAACGTGGCCTACGTGGTCGGCAACGCGGTCAGCGTGGACAGCAAGAGCAAGGTGACGCTGCGCGCGCCGGCGAGCGGCTACCTCGAACAGCGTACCGACCTCGCCCGCGTGACCCCCAAGAACAGCCGCTACACCATCCCCGTCGCCCAGTTCGCGCTGCGCGGCGAGCAGTAGGCTTCCGGAGACCGCGCCGCGTGAAGCGTCCCGCAGTGCTGGCCCTGACGCTGATCCTGGGCGCCGCGCCGCTGCTGTGGCCGGTGCTGGCTCAGGACGCGGCGGGGCAGGCCGCCCCGGCCCCGGCGTCGTCGCAGGCGGCCCCCACCCAGGCGGCCCCGGCCCCGGCAGTTCCCGCCCCGTCCGGTGACGACACCCCCACCGAGCAGGAAAAGGCCGGGCGCTGCGTCGAGGGTTCGGAGCTGTCGTGCATCGCCCTGGTGAGGCAGGGCAAGGACGGCCAGGAGCGGCGCATCCTGGTCATCCGCACCGGCACCAGCGACGAGACGGGGATCTACACCGTGTGTGGCCCGCGCGACGGCGACCCCGAGGGCACGCCCAACATCGGCGTGTTCAGCGAGACGGGTGCGGGGGGCGTGCGCGTCGTGATCGACAAGAACGTGGTGCGGGTGCCCCTCGCCATCGTCACCAGCAAGCCGCCCCCCGAGGGGCAGGAGGGGAGCGACGGCCGGGTCGAGGCCAGTGCGGGCACCGCGCGGCTGCTCGACGCCGCGCCCGAGGGCAAGACCGACCAGCTCAGCGCCTGCGGGGTCGAGGCGCAGCCCAAACCCGCGCCCGACACCGTGTTCGTCACGCAGGGCAAGACCAGACTGCGCGGCCAGAGCCTCGTGTACGACGAGACCGACGGCGTCGCCCGCATCGGCGGTCCCATCACCTTCACGCGCGACAACGCCGAGCAGCCCCTCTCGGGCAGCAGCGAGCGCATTGAGGTGGATGTGGACGCCGAGCGCACCGTGCTGGTCGGCAAGGTCGAACTGAAGAGCGAGGGCGGGCGCGTGAGCAAGGCCCCGCGCGTGGAGTACGACGACGCGGCCAACACCGCCCGGTTGTACGCCACCGGAGGCGAGGCGGCCGAGAGCGTCAAGGGCAGCGACGTGCTGCGCGTGACGAGCGGCTACATCCTCTACAACCTCGACAGCAGCGACGTGGTGGTCTTTAGCGACGAGGGCAGCAAGATCAGCGGCGAGTTCCAGGACGGCGAGAGCGCCGCCCCGGCGAACCCTCGTCCGGCCGCGCCCCAGACGGCCCCGGCCCGGCCCTAGAGCATCGGGCAAGAGGACGGCCTCCGGGGTGTTGCTCACCGGAGGCCGTCCTTCTGCCTGTCGCTTCCTTCAAATTCCCCGGCGCCTTACAGCTTGTCGCCCACCCAGATGCCCGCGATGCCGAAGGTCAGCGCCCGGTAGCGGGTGCGGAAGCCGGTGGCGCGCATGAGCTGTGCCAGCTGCTCGGGCGGCGGAAAGGCCAGCACGCTCTCGGGCAGGTAGGTATACGCGCCTCCGTTGCCGCTCACCAGCCCGCCGATGCGCGGCAGCACCTGCTGGAAGTAGAAGCGGAACACGTCCCCGAACAGCCCCGGCGCGGGCGGCGGAAATTCCAGGATGACCAGCCGCCCGCCCGGTGCCAGCACCCGCCAGAATTCGGCGAGGCCCGCCGCGTAGTCCGCGAAGTTCCGGAAGCCGAAGGCGCAGGTGACGGCGTCGAAGCTGCCGTCGGCGTAGGGCAGCCCCAGGGCGTCGCCCTCCTCGAACACGATGTCGAGCCGCCGCGCGCCGGCCTTGCGGCGCGCGATCTCGAGCATCTCGGGCACGAAATCGCTGCCGACCACCGTGGTCCGGGCGTCTGCCCGCGTCCGCAGTTCCAGCGCGAAGTCGCCGGTCCCGGTCGCCACGTCGAGCAGGCGCGCCGGCTTCAGGGCCAGGGCCTCGGCGGCGGCGGCGCGGCGCCACGCGCGGTCCACGCCCAGGCTCAGCACGCCGTTGAGCAGGTCGTAGCGCGGCGCGATGGAGGCGAACATGGCCTGCACCTCGCGGCCCTTGTCTTGCTTGTCGCCCACCGGGGGCTTTTTTGGGGCGCTCATCTTCCGGATTGTAGGCGGCGCGCGGCGGGACACGTCGGCAAGCTTCAGGCTGGATTCAGACCTGGCCCCCCTCAGCCCAGCCGCAGCAGCCCCGCCCCGGTCGGCCCGAAGCCGCAGCCGGCATAGAAGCCCGCCAGGTGCGGTTCGTAGTCCACGTGCAGCCACTCCAGGCCCCGGCCCCGCGAGGCCTCGGCGGCCCGGCGCACCAGTCCGGTGCCCACGCCGCGCCGCCCGTGGTCCGGGTGGACGGTCGTGTCGAGCAAGAAGGCGTGTACGCCCCCGTCCCAGGCCACGTTTACGAACCCGATCAGCTCGCCCGCGTCCGTGTGGGCCGTGACCCAGGTCAGGCTGCGCTCCAGCACGGCCGCCCAGCCCAGCCATCGTCCCGGCCACCCCAGGCCGCTTCGCGCAGGCGGCCCAGGGCGGCGAGGTCGGGCCACTCGCGCACCCTGTACCCGGTCAGGAGATGGTCCCCAGGGCGCGGCCCACCCGCGCGTAGGCGGCGAGCGCCTGCTCCAGGTCGTCGCGGGTGTGCTCGGCGGTCACGATGTTGCGGATGCGCGCCTTGCCGCGGGGCACCGTCGGGAAGCCCAGGCCCACCGCGAAGATCCCCTCGGCGAACAGGCGGCGGCTCGCCTCGAAGGCCGCCTCGGCCTCCCCGAAGATGACGGGCGTGATGGGCGTCTCGCTGCCCATCGTGTCGAAGCCCAGGCGGGCGAGTTCGGACTTGAAGAAGCGGGTGTTGTCCCACAGCCGCTCCATGAAGGAGGGGTCGCTCTGCACGAGCTCCAGCGCCGCCGAGAGCGCCCCAACCACTGCCGGGGGCTGCGCCGTCGAGAACAGGTAGGGCCGCGCGCGGTTGAGCATGAGCTGTTTGAGGTCCGCGTGCCCGGCCGCGTAGCCGCCCACCACGCCCCAGGCCTTGCTCAGCGTGCCGACCTGGAGCACGTCCTCGGCCTCCGCCATCCCGAAGTGATGCACCGTGCCGCGCCCCGCCTCACCCAGCACGCCCGAACCGTGGGCGTCGTCCACGTAGGTCACGGCGCCGTAGCGGCGGGCCACCTCGACCAGCCGGTCCAGCGGGGCCACGTCGCCGTCCATGCTGAACACGCCGTCGGTCACGACGAGCTTGAGGCCGTCGGTGTCGTTCTCGCGCAGCAGGCGTTCCAGGTCGTCCGGGTCGGCGTGCCTGTAGACCTTCTTGGTCGCCTTGGTGAGCCGCAGCCCGTCGATGATGCTCGCGTGGTTCAGTTCGTCGCTGACCACGAGGTCGCCTTCCTTGAGCAGGGTGCCCAGTACGCCCTGGTTGGTCGTGAAGCCGCTCTGCAGGACCAGGGCGCTGCCGGTGTGCTTGAACTCGGCGAGCTGCTCCTCGAAGTCCTCGTGGATGCGCAGCGTGCCGGCGATGGTCCGCACGGCGCCCGCGCCCGCACCCCACTCCTCGAGGTAGGCGGCGGCTTTCGCCTTCAGGACCGGGTGGTCGGCGAAGCCCAGGTAGTTGTTGCTGGCGAGGTTCACGACCTCGCGGCCGTCCACGCGGGTCCGGGCGCGGTTGGCGGCGTCCAGCACGCGCGGGTGGATCAGGAGGCCGCTTTCGCGCAGCCCGGCGAGTTCGGCGCTAAGGCGCGCGGAAAGAGAAGTCGGCATGCCCTCCAGTCTAGAGGGGCCCGCCTGCGGGCGTCCGGGCTGGGCGGATGCCCGCAGGCGCTCATCCGCAACAAATGTGTAAGGCCGGAATTTTTATACTTCCCCGCAGAACTGCCCTCTCCGGTTCCGGCCCGCTCCTCGTTCCGGCCACGGCGGGCGGCAGGACTGGCCCTGACCCCCGAGCGGGCAGGGCGGCGCGCCGAGGTCTTTTGCCATGACGAACTCTGTTTACACCATGATCGCGCGTGCCCTGTCGCTCAGCGTCTCGGAGCGGGCGGCCGACACCATGCTGCGCTCGGCGCTGCGCGAACGGGGGCTGAGTCCCGAGACCGTCACGGCGCAGGAGATGCAGGGCGTCCTGTCCGGTCCCCTGATGGACCGCCTGGGGGCCGCGCTGCCGCACGCGCGCGCGCGCACCGAGCTGCTCTCGCTCTCGCGGCGCCTGGAACGCGAGTACCCCAAGGCCCCGACCCTCTTTACCGATGTCGGTGCCTTCGCCACCTGGGACGACGTGTCCATGTCGCCGGCCAGTGCCCTGCACGACGCCCCCGAGCTCGGCGCCGACGACTTCGAGTTCGACGACCCCGAATTCAGCGCCGCGCCCCAGCGCCCGACCTTCGAGCTGGGCACGGCCGGGGGCCAGGAGGCCCTGATCCAGCACCTGGGCAAGTTCCAGGGGGTGCAGGGGGTGCTGGTCTCTCACCCGAACGGCGAACTGCTGCGCGCCCGCGCCCTGCGCGATGCCCGCGCCCTGAGCAGCGTGATGGCGGCGGCCTCGCTGGTGTTCAGGCGCCGGGGTCTGCGCCTGATGTCGGCCGATCTGGGCGGACAGACCGTGTGTATGAGGCCGATGGGCGAGTACTGCGTGGCGGTCGTGGCCGGGCCGCAGGTCAACATCGGCCGCCTGCTGAGCGAGTTGCAGGGCCTCGAATTCCAGGGTCAGGGAGAAAGCGCGTGAACCGAAACCGTACCGTCCGTCTTGCGGGGGCCGCCGCGGCTCCGGCCTTCCTGACCCTGGCGCTGCTGAGCGGCGGCGCGGGAGCACAGAACCTGGGGGCCTACGGCGCCCTGGCCCAGAGCCTCGACGCCGCCGCCCAGAGCAGCGGCCAGAACGCGGTCGCCACCCTGAATGCCCTGGACCGCGCCGGTACGGCCCTGGACCGCCTGGTGCCGACCCTGAACAACCCCACGGTGGTTACGGGCCTGCGCAACGCCCTGGACGCCGCCCGCGCCGCCCAGGCCCGCACGCCCGCCGAGTTGCAGGCGCAGCTGCTGCTGGCGCGCGGCCTGATGCGCCGGTCGCTCTATGACCAGACCGTGACGGTGCTGGCCGTCTCGCCCGCCAACGCCGCCGACCGCCTGCGGGTGCTGGCGCGCGAATTCGGTCTGGACGCGGCCGGAACCCAGGCCCTCCAGGCCGACGCCCGCGCCGGGCAGGTCAGCCGGGTCGCGTGGCGGCTCCAGCGCGAGGGGGCCGCGCGGCTGTCCTCGGCGCTGGGCAGCGTGACCCCCACCCGCAGCGCGGCTTCCTACCTCGCCCTGGCGCGCGCCACGAGCTGGTTCACGGTCGTGCAGGACGCGGCCCGCGCCGCCCAGCCCCCGCTGGAGACCGCGCAGTTCAATTCGGCCCTGACCCAGCTCACCTCCGGCGACCTGAACGCCCTGGGGACCTCGCTCACGGGTCTGCGTCAGGGGGCCGCCGCCCTGCGGGCCACGCTGCTCTCGCCCCCGGCGGCCCAATCTTCCTCGGCCCAGACCCCGGCGGCCCAGACCTCCTCGGCCCAGACGCCGGCGGCTCAGACCCCAGCCGCCTCCAGCACGTCTTCGGCCCAATCTTCCTCGACCCAGACCCCGGCGGCCCAGACGCCCACGGCGACCTCCCCGACCACCGGAACCCAGGGCGCAGCGACCGGCAGTACCCAGGCAAACGGACTGGCGACGGCCTACGCCGCCCTCGGCCGCGCCCTGACGGCGGCCGGACACGGCGACCCCGAGGGCGCGCGCACGGCGCTGGGCGGCGTGGTCCCGGCGCTGGCGAGCGCTCCGGCGGCCCCTGCGCGGCGCGCCCGGCTTCGACGCCTACCTGGGCGACGTGCAGAACATCGGCGCGCGGGCCGGGCTGCGCGCCGACGACGTGCAGGCCCTGATCGCCGGTCTCGGGGCGCTCGAACGCCGCGCCGGGGGCGAGGGGGTCAGCCTGCTCGACCGCTGGTCACTGGGGACCTCGCAGTGGCTGGGCGGGGCGGTGCGCGCGCTGCTGGGCCTGCTGCTGGCGCTGGCCTGCGCCGCGCCGCTGTACCTGCTGCAACTCGCCTTCGGGGGCCGCAACCCCTACTGGCGGGCCATCAGCGCCGCGCTCGCGCTGCTGCTGCTGCCCACCTTCCTCGACGGCGTGTTCGGGTTCCTGGGCTGGCTGGGCGACCTGACGGGCCTCGGGCTGCTGCGCGGGGCGACGAATTTCACGCTGTCGCAGGCCCCCTACGGGCTGGGCCTGCACGGGCTGCTGGTGGCCCTGGCGCTGGGCCTGGCGACCTACGGGTTCCGGGGACTGTGCGTGCAGTTCGGGCTGCTGGGTGGCGGGCGCACCAAGGTCCAGACGCCGGTCGCCGCCCCCACCAGCCTCGACTGGGACGAGGAAGTTTGATGCGAAATAACGGAGAATACGGGACGTGACTGCACCTACCCCCCTGCACCGCCTGCCGGTGCGCCTGCTGAGCGATCTGATGTCGCCGCGCGCCCTGGAGCGGGTCATCCAGGACGCGGCCCAGGTGCGTGGGCTGCCTGTCGCGGGCCTGGACCGCGCGGCCCTGGAAGACATCCTTAAGCGTGAGGTGTTCAAGCGGCTGCAACTGAGCGTGCCCGCACCTCTGGCCAAGAAGCGCGTATCGGAGGTGCTGGCCGAACTCGTCCTCGCCGATCAGGCGGTCGCGGCGGCGCGCACTGCCCCCGTGGGCGGCCCGAACGCGGCCGAGGCGGCGCGGGCCGAGGCGGCGCGGACCGTCACGCAGCTCGAAGAGGGCCTGCGCCGCTTCGCGCTGTATTTCGACTGGCCCGAGACCCAGCGTCTGCGCGGCGTGCTGGGCATCGCCCGCCAGCAGCAGGAAGAAGGCCAGGCCCCCGCCCCGCTGCTTCAGGAAGGGCAGGACCTGCTGGGCGCGCTGGAACGCCGCCTTCAGGAAGAACTCGTCATCCAGGCGCAGGACCTCGCGGAACTGCGCGCCACCTTCGCGCGGGTGCAGGGCCTGGGCAGCCGGGACGTGCGGCGCGTCGAGGGCCTCATCAACCAGATCGCCGAGGCCCAGGACCAGCAGACCCTGCTGCCCGCCGAGGTGGACCGCGCCCGCACGCTGGCCTTCAAGCTGCGCCGCAGCCTGGAGAGCAGCGTGGTGCAGTCGGCCGGCGGCGCGGCGGCGCCCCTGCCCGCCGACGCGCAGGCGCGGGTGCAGGCGCTGGAGCAGGAGCATGTCGCCCGGCGGCTGAGCGACCTGGGCAACGAGTACGCGGCGCTGTTCGAGCTGCGCCCCGACCTCTCCCAGAACCATGAGAAACTGCGCGAGACCCACGCGGCGGGCACGCTGCGCAGCGAGGCGGCCGAGGCGTGGCAGGTCACGCTGGCCGAGGCCCGCCGGGGCGCGCTGGAACAGCAGCGCAGCGAACTGTCGGACCTCGACGGGCGCTTCGCGGCCGTGCAGGACAGCCCGGCGGCGCAGGACGCGCGGCTGCGCCTGGAGGTCGCCCGCAGCATCCTGGCCGGTGACGGCCTGATCACGGCCGAACTGCGCGAGCTGACCGCCACCCTGACCGCCCTGAACTCGTCGCCCGAGACGATGGACCATCTCCTCGAGCAGCAGCGCGAACTGGCCGAGCTCGAACGCGCCGTGCGCGACGTGCCGGGGGCGCAGGCCGAACTGCGCGCCGACCTCGCCGCCGCCCGCAGCGCGCTGGTGCTGGGGCAGGTCGCCGACCTGGGACCGCTGTGGCGCGTGCTGGAGCGGCACATGGGGCGCGCGGCCCAGCAGCGCGAGGACTTCGATGCCCGCGCCGACCACGTCGTCGAGCAGTACGACCAGGTGCGGACCCTGGCGGGCGAGACCACGCAGTCGCTGGGCCGCCTCGCCGAGACGCTGCGCGCCCAGCGCCGCCTGGGCCCCATGAGCCCGCAGGCGCGCGCCCGCTACGCCCAGACGCTGGAGGGCGCCGAGGCCCTGCTCATCGAGGCCCGCGCCGAGTACGAGGCGGCCCAGCAGGTCACCTCGACCTTCGGCGAGGACGCCCTGAGCGGCCTGCTGGACCTGTTCGACCTGGGCGGCGGGGCGGACACGGCCGAGCTGGCTCCGGCGGGCGGCCCAGTCGCCGCCCTGCCCCACGACGCCTGGACCGTGCGCGCCGGACAGATCACGGGCGGCCAGCCTGCCGGGAGTGCGCAGCCGGTCGCGGCGCTGCTGGCCCAGGCCGACGCCGCCGGCTTGCACCGCCTGGACATGGGCGACGCCTCGCACGTCTGGTCGGCGCGGCGCGGGCAGGGCGGCGACTGGCGTCTGGCCCGCGCCGCCGACTGGGACACGCTCGACCGCGAGGTGGGAGCGTGGCTGGACGGCTGATGGCCCCCGGCGGCCCGCGCTGAGGCGGCATACTGCGGGTATGGTGTCTGATTTTCCCCTGCGGCCCGGCGAGACCCGGCGGCTGGCCGGCGAGGCCGAGCAGCGGGCGCTGGGCGCGGCGCTGGCCGGAGCGCTGCCGGCCGGCGCCGCGCTGTTCCTGGAAGGCGAACTGGGTGCGGGCAAGACCACCCTCACGCAGGGGCTGGTCGGGGCGCTGGGCTTCGCCGAGCCGGTGACCAGCCCGACCTACGCCCTGATGAACCTCTACCCCGCGCCCAGCGGCCAGGTGCTGCACGTGGACGCCTACCGCGTGCGCGACGTGGCCGAACTGTACGAGATGGACCTGGCCGAGCTCATCGAGGCCAGCCGCCTGAGTGTCATCGAGTGGGGCGAGGCCCTGTATGCCGACTATCCGCAGGCCCCGGTGTTGCTCCTCGAGCACCTGGAGGGCGACCCCGAGGCCCGGCAGGTCACGCGGCGGCGCTGAGGCCGTTTCCTGAAGCCGCGCCCTGCATGATCCGGCACATCCCTCCCGGCCGGATGGGCCAGAATGACCGCATGTGGACCCTGGTACTCAACTGCGGCTCCAGCAGCCTGAAGTTCGCGCTGCTCGACCCGGACACGCGCGAGCTGCAACTCTCGGGGCTGGCCGAGCGCCTGGGGCTGGAGGGCGCGTCGCTGCGCCTGGACCGGGCGGGCGAGCGCCGCACCGTGGACCTGGCGGGCGGGGCGCACGCGGCGGCCCTCGAGCGGCTGCTGGCCGAGCTCACGGGTCTGGGGCTGCCCGGCGGTGTGACGGCAGTGGGGCACCGGGTGGTGCACGGCGGCGAACATTTCAGCGCGCCCGCCCTCATCACGCCCGAAGTGCTGGAGGCCATCCGCGAGTGCGTGCCGCTCGCGCCGCTGCACAATCCGGCCAACATCGCGGGCATCGAGGCCGCGCAGGCCGCCTTTCCGGACGCGGCGCAGGTGGCGGTGTTCGACACGGCCTTCCACCAGACCATGCCCCCGGTGGCCTACCGCTACGCCGTGCCGGAGGCGTGGTACCGCCAGCACGGCGTGCGGCGCTACGGCTTCCACGGGACCAGCCACGCCTACGTGGCGCAGGAGGCCGCCGGGATGCTGGGCCGCCCGCTGGACGACCTGAACCTGATCACCGCGCATCTGGGCAACGGCAGCAGCGTGTGCGCGGTCGCGGGCGGGCGCAGCGTGGATACGAGCATGGGCCTGACCCCGCTGGAGGGCCTGGTCATGGGCACCCGCAGCGGCGACGTCGATCCGGGAATGCACGATTACGTGGCGCGGCAGGCTGGCCTGAGTCTCTCGGAGGTGACGGGCGCACTGAACCGGGAGAGTGGTCTGCTGGGCCTCTCCGGCCTCTCCAGCGACATGCGTGAGCTCGAAGAAGCCGCCGGGCGCGGGCACGAGGGCGCCCGACTGGCGCTGGACGTGTTCGTCTACCGCCTCGCGGGGACGGTCGCCCGGATGGCCGCCGCCCTGGGCCGGGTGGACGGGCTGGTCTTTACCGGAGGCATCGGCGAGAACAGTTCGTACGTGCGCGCCGCGACGCTGGAGCGCCTGGGGGTCCTGGGCTTCGCGCTCGACGAGGCGGCCAACGCGGCGGCGGTGCGCGGCCGGTCCGGGCGCATCACCCGTGAGGGCACCCTGCCCGCCCTGGTCGTGAACACCAACGAGGAACTGATGATCGCGCGCCAGACGCGGGAAGTGACGCTGGGCCGCCAGTAGCGCCCGGCCCCGACCGCGTTCCGTCCTCCCACTTTCCGCAGGAGCTGCATCCATGAAAACCCTCTTCATCGCCCCGACCCGCAACGGCGTGGGCCTGAGCAGCACGGCGCTGGGCCTCACGCGGGCGCTGGAACGCCAGGGCCTCAAGGTCGCCTTTCTCAAGCCCATCGCGCAGACGCACGAGACGAGCACCGACGACAGCGTGCATTTCGCCCGCACGCTGGCGCACCTCCAGACGCCCGATCCCATCGCGCTCTCGGACGCCGAGGAGCAGCTCAGCCACGGCGCCGAGGACGAGCTGATGGAGGGCGTGATCGCCCTGGCGCGCGCGGCGGTGGGCGGCGGGGCCGACGTGCTCATCGCCGAGGGCCTGGCCCTGAACGAGCGCAACGTGTATGCGGGCGCCCTGAACGCCAGCCTGGCGCGCAACCTGGAGGCCGAGACGGTGCTGGTGAGCAGCCTCGCCGGGGTCACGCCGGGCGCGCTGGCCGACGAATTGGAGATCGCCGCGCAGAACTACCGCCGCAGCGACGGCTCGGGGCTGGCGGGCTATGTCCTGAACTTCGCTCCCGCCGGGCTGGATTTCGGCAGCCTGATGGCCGAGCTGCGGGCGCGCAGCCGCGTGCTGGCCTCGGGCGAACTGCCCCTGCTGGGCGTGGTTGCGCTGTCGCCGGGCCTGGGCGCGCCGCGTACGCTCGACGTGGCCCGCTACCTGAAGGCCGAGGTGCTCAACGAGGGCGAGGCGAAGCTGCGCCGGGTGACGAGTACGGTCATCACGGCGCGCACCGTGCCCAAGATGGCGCACCTGTTCGTGCCGGGCGCCCTGGTCATCACGCCCGGCGACCGCGAGGACGTGATCATGGCGGCCTCGCTGATGCACCTCAGCGGCGTGCCGCTCGCGGGGCTGCTGTTCTCGTCGGGCAGCGCGCCCGAGGACAGTGTCGAGAAGCTGTGCCGCGCGGCGCTCTCCTCCTCGCTGCCGGTCATGCGGGTAGACACGAACTCGTACAACACGGCCTCGGCCCTCTCGCGCATGGACGCCCGCGTGCCGCACGACGACTTCGAGCGCATGGAGCGGATGCTCGACTTCATCGCCGACCGGCTGGACATCGTGCCGCTGGGCGCCCGCATCCGCACGCCCGGCCCCAGCGGCGAGCGCCGGCTGCCCCCCAGCGCCTTCCGCTACGAACTCATCCAGAAGTCGCGCGCGGCCGGCAAGCGCATCGTGCTGCCCGAGGGCGACGAGCCGCGCACCATCCGCGCCGCCATCCGCTGCACCGAGAAGGAGATCGCGCGCTGCGTCCTGCTCGCCAAGCCCGAGCGGGTCCGGCAGGTCGCCGAGGGCCAGGGCCTGACCCTGCCGGCCGGGCTGGAAATCCTGGACCCCGACGAGATCCGGGGCCGCTACGTCGGGCCGATGGTCGAGCTGCGCAAGAGCAAGGGCCTGACCGCCCCGCAGGCCGAGGCGCAGCTCGAAGACACGGTCGTGCTGGGCACCATGATGCTGGCGCTGGGCGAGGTGGACGGCCTGGTGTCGGGCGCGGTCCACACGACCGCCAACACGGTGCGCCCGGCCCTCCAGCTCATCAAGACGGCGCCGGGGGCCTCGCTGGTGAGCAGCGTGTTCTTCATGCTCATGCCCGAGCAGGTGCTCGTGTACGGCGACGCGGCCATCAACCCCAACCCCAATGCCGAGGAACTGGCCGACATCGCCATCCAGTCGGCCGACAGCGCCCTGGCCTTCGGCATCACGCCCAGGGTCGCCATGCTGAGCTACTCGACCGGCGAGAGCGGCGCGGGCGCCGACGTGGAGAAGGTCAAGGAGGCGACCCGGCTGGTGCGTGGGCGCCGCCCCGACCTCATGGTGGACGGCCCACTGCAATACGACGCCGCCAGCGTGCTGAGCGTGGGCCGCCAGAAGGCCCCCGACTCGCCGGTTGCGGGGCGGGCCACGGTGTTCATCTTCCCCGACCTGAACACCGGGAACACGACCTACAAGGCGGTGCAGCGCTCGGCGGGCGTGGTGGCGGTGGGGCCCATGCTCCAGGGCCTGCGCAAGCCGGTCAACGACCTCTCGCGCGGGGCGCTGGTGGACGACATCGTGTACACCATCGCCCTGACGGCCATCCAGGCGACGCAGGGGGGCGGAGCGCCGGTGTCCCCGGCCGCGCCCGCCCTGCCGGGAGCGGGCAGCTGAACGCGCCCGCTTTCGTGCGCCCACCCCGCCTGCCCCCCGGCTCGCGCGTGGCGGCGCTGAGCCTGAGCAGCGGCATGGTCACCGGGGTCATGGGCCGGTACCACGCCGGAGTGCGGCAGGTCGCCGGGGCGCTGGGCTGGGAGGTGGTGCCCGCACCCAACGCCCTGCGCGGCCCCGAGTACCTGTACGCCCACCCCGAGGCCCGCGCCGACGACCTGCACTGGGCCCTGACGCAGCCCGACATTCACGGCCTGCTGAGCATCATCGGCGGCGACGACAGCATTCGGCTGCTGCCGCACCTGCGCCCCGACCTCGTGCGTGCCCACCCCAAGGCCTTCCTGGGCTTCAGCGACAGCACGGTCACGCTGCTGCATTTCCTGCGCGCCGGGGTGATGGCCTACCACGGCCCGGCCCTGCTGACCGATCTCGCCGAGAACGCGGGCATCCGGCCTTTCGTCCTCGACGGTCTGCGCTGCGCGCTGGTGCAGGAGCCGCGGCCCTTCGACCTCTCGCCTGCCCCCGAATGGACGCAGGCGACGGTGCCCTGGGAAGACGTGGCGCTTCAGGAGACGCCGCGTTCCTTTGCGCCCGGCGACGGCTGGGTGTGGCTTCAGGGCGCGGCGCCGGCCGAAGGCCACCTCGTCGGCGGCTGCCTGGAGGTGCTCGACATGTTGTGCGGCACGCCCGGCTGGCCCGCGCCCGATCTGTGGCGCGGCGCGGTGCTCGCCCTGGAAACCAGCGAGGACGTGCCCGCGCCCACGCAGGTCGGCTACTGGCTGCGCAACTATGCCGCCCAGGGCATCCTGGCGGGCGCCGCCGGGCTGATGCTGGCGCGGCCACGCGGTTACAGCGCCGAGATGAAGGCCGAACTCTACGCCTGGGTGCGCCGCGTGCTGGCCGAGGCGGGCCGTCCCGAGCTGCCGGTGGTCGCCGACGTGGACTTCGGGCACACCAGTCCCCAGCTCACGCTGCCGTTGGGGGGCCGCGCCCGCCTCGATCCGGGCGCGGGGCGCGTCACGGTCTGGCCGTAGGTCTGGGTGCGGCCCGGCCTTCCCTGGCCGTGACTGCCAGACGAACGCCCGGTCATCCAGCGGGCCGCTGCCGCGCGGGGCCGCCGGGCCGGTATCATGGGGGGCGTGCGGCTGCTGCTGCTTTCCGATATCCATGCCAACCACGCCGCACTGCAGGCGGTCCTCCGTGACGCCGAGACGCGGGGTTACGACCGCGCCGTGCATCTGGGCGACGCCGTGGGCTACGGCCCGCATCCCCAGGCGGTCTTGGACGCCCTGCGTGACCTCGACGCGACCTGCATCCTGGGCAACCACGACCAGATGCTCCTCGAATACGCCGACCAGAAACGCGAGTACAAGGAGAGCGTGGTGTCGCTGGCCCTGCGCTGGCAGCTCACCCGCCTGAGCGAGCGCGACCTGAACTGGGTGCGCACCTGGCGCGACGGCGTGGACGACCCGGCTGTGGGCGCCCGCTACCGTCACGGCACGCCCATCAGCCTCGACGCCTACATGGACTCGGTGACGGCCGCCCGCGAGGTATTCGCGCAGTGGCAGGGCCGGCTGGGCTTCGTCGGCCATACCCATGTGCCGGGGGTCTACGCCACCCTGAACGCCCCGGTGGGCGAGTGGATCAAGGCCCAGCCCTTTCCGGACGGCGGTTCGTACCTCGTGCCGCCCAGCGCCCGCCTCGTCCTGAATCCCGGCAGCGTGGGCCAGCCGCGCGACGGCAACTCGGCCGCCAGCTACGCCCTGTTCGATACGGCGCGCGGCTCCTTCGAGGTGCGGCGCGTGCCCTACGACATCGCCCGCACGCAGGAGGCGATCCTGGAGGCCGGGTTGCCGCCCGTCCTCGCCGCCCGGCTCGCCATCGGCAAATGACAGCCCTTCCCTCCCTGCCGGATGTGGCGGCGCTGCACGGCCCGCTGCTCGAACAGACCTCCGCTTTCCGGGGCAACGCACTGCTGCTCACCGGCCCGGCGCGGGTGGGCAAGCTGGCCCTGGCACGGGCCATCGCCGCCCAGCACAACTGCACCGGGACGCGCGGCATGTACGGCGAGGCCTGCGGGACCTGTCCGTCGTGCCGCGCGCTGGCCGCCGGGGCCCACCCCGACCTCCTGACCGTCGAGCCGCGCGCCGTGACCACCACCGGCAAGGTGGCGCGGCGCAAGATCATCCCCATCGGGGCGATCCTGGAGGGCCGCGACAAGGGCCGCGACTACGAGACGCACGTCTACGAGTTCCTGGAGGTCCGCCCGACCTTCCAGCGGCGCGTGGTGACGGTGGTGGGGGCCGAATATCTGGGCCCCGAGGCCGCCAACGCCCTGCTCAAACTGGTCGAGGAGCCGCCGCACGGCGCGCTGTTCCTGTTCCTCGCCGAGGACCTGCGCGCCGTGCTGCCCACCATCGTCAGCCGCAGCGCCCGCCTGGGGGTCGCCCCCGCCAGCGACGAGGCGCTGGGACGCGCCCTGCTGCGCGCGGGTCTGGACGCGGACGCGGACCTCATCGCCTTCGCGGGGGGCCGCGCTGGGGTCCTGACCGAACACGCTGCCGTGAGCACTGCCCTGGACGACGCCCGTACCTTCGACGGCGCGCTGGGCGGGCCGCTGCTGGGCGCGCTCGGGGCCGCCGAGGCCCTGGAAAAACGCTGGGACGCCGCGTGGCACCCCGAGGCCCTGCGCTTCGTGTGGCGCGCGCGCCAGCCCGCCGCTCGTGCCCGCGCCGACACGGCCCTGGGCGAGTTGCAGGAGGCGCTGGAGGCCTACGCCAGCCCCAGCCTGAGCTTCCAGGTGTTCGCGCTGCGGCTGCGCGAGGCGCTGGGCGAAGCGGGATAGGGGCCGCGAAGCCCGCCGCCTACCGTCTGGCCGAGCGCCATAGCAGCGCTGCCCCGGCCAGCACCGCGATGAGGTCGGGGGCGTAGGCGGCGAGCGCGGCGGGCAGCGCGGCCTGCTCGCCCAGCACCCGGAACACGCTCCAGGTGGCGTAGTACGCGAAGGCCAGCAGGATCGCCCAGGTCAGGCCGAGGTTCAGGCCGCTGCGGAAGGTGTATACGGCGAGGCTCACCGCGAAGAAGGCCAGCGCCAGGGCCGCCAGCGGCTCGGCGAACTTGCGGTGCAGCGCCATGAAATCGCCCGGCGAGGCCACGTGCTGCGCGCGGTACACCGCCGTACGTGCCAGCAGTTCGCGCAGCGGCAGGTAGATGGGCTGCACCTGCCCGCTGCTCGCCGCGTTGGGGTCGAAGCTCGTCTGCACGTCCTGCACCGGCAGCGTGCCGCGCTCAAAACTCAGGACCGTGACCGGGCGGGCGTTCTGGTAGGTGACGCGCTGCCCGTCCTCGAGTTCCAGCACGTTGCTGCCGGGGGTCAGCCGCCCACGGCGCGCCGTGATGACCTCGCGCGGGGCCTGGGCGGTCTGCATGGTCACGATGCGCAGGTCCCCCAGCTCGCCGCCGGGGCGCACCTCGCCCACGCTGATGGCCCGGCCCAGGGCGTCGGTCAGGACGAGCGAGCGGCCCTGCGCGTCGGTGACCCCCAGCCCGATCACGCGCGGATTGTCGAACACGATCTGGCGCTGCACCTTCTGGACCTCGACCTGTGCGCGCGGCATCAGGCCCTCCCCGATGGCGAAGGACAGCGCCGTGACCCCCAGCGCCAGCCCCAGCACCGGGCGCATGAGGCGCGTGACCGCGACCCCGCCCGCCAGCGCCGCCTTGATCTCCGAGTCGGCCGCGAGGCGCGACAGGCCCAGCAGCGCCGCGAACATCAGGGCGATGGGCAGCGCGCGCGCCACCGCCTCGGGGATGTTTAGGGCGAGCAGCCGCGCCACGAGCAGCGGGCTGGCCCCCTTGGCGAGCAGCGGCGCGATCACGTCCTGCAAGGCGGCCAGGATCAGCAGCAGGATCACGACCGCCAGCGCGCCCAGCAGCGGCGGCACCGTCTCGTCCAGCACGTAGCGCTCGAAACGTTTCACGGTCGTCCTCCCCCACGCGGCCGGGCCATCAGCGCAGCCTCCAGGCCAGCCCCAGGCCGATCAAGGTGAACAGCACGCTGGGCAGCCACGCGGCCACCTCCGGCGCGATGGCCCCCGAGCGGGCGAGCGTGGGCATGGTCTCCCACAGCACGTAGAAGCCCGCGATGAAGACGATCACGCCCGCCGTCGCCGCCGCGCGGCTGCGGAACAGCAGCCCCAGCGCCCCCGCCGCGAGCGCGAAGGCGACCGGGGTGAAGGGATCGGCGTAGCGCGCGGCGAGCTGGTAGGTGTAGTCGCGCCGGGCCTCGCGTCCCAGGTCGCCCCGGGCCAGTTCGGCGCGCAGCTGCGCGTTGCTGACCTTCTTGGGGTCGGGGGGCGGCGGTTCCAGCCGGTCTCGCTGCGGGACCGTGACCGCGCCGCTCTGCTGGGCCGGGGCCCGATCCGGGCGCGTGACCCAGGGCGAGTCCAGGACCCAGGTCTGGGCAGCGGCGTCCCAGCGCCCCGTCTGGGCGGTCAGGGTCTCGTCGCCGCGCTGCACCATCACGCCCGAGAGCTGCGCGCTCTGGCCGCCGCTGTCGTTCAGGACCCGCCCGGCGTAGTACAGCGCCCCCGGCGGGGCGTAGGTGTAGCGGTCCTGGCTGGGAATAGGGGTCGCCATCCCGAAGATGCCGTACCACGTGCGGTCCCAGCGGTCCAGGCCCGCCGGGACGAGGCTCCCGGCATTCACGAAGGCCAGCCCGCCCACCAGCGCGAAGGGCAGCAGCAGCGGCCACACCACGCTCAGTGGGCGCACCCCGGCGGCCAGCAGCGCCTTGACCTCGCTGTCGCGTTGCAGCCGCGAGAGGCCCAGCAGGATGCCGAAGGGCACCGCCAGCACCAGCGAGCGGTTGACGAAGGTAGGAAAGATCGCCAGGAACGCCATGCCCGCCTCGGCAAAGGTGGCCTTGTAGGTCAGCGCCTTGCCGACCGTGCTGCTCAGGGCGTCGGTCATCTGAAGAATCAGGAACAGGGCGAGCCCGGCCAGGTACATCTGGAGCACCTCGCGCAGCACGTAGCGCGCGAGCTTCAGGCGCGCGGCTGGCACGGGGCAGGCTCCAGGGCGGGCGGGGAGGGAAGGGTCCCACTGAACGGCACGCCCCGGATTCTAGCGGCCCCGCATGAGCGAAAGGCCCGCAGACGGGAGAGTCTGCGGGCCTGGTCGGGGTGGGCGCGGGGTCAGCCGGCCTGCGGGGTGGGCACGGGGGCCTGCCACCCCTGGCGCTCGTGGCGTGCGACGCGCTCGTGCAGGCGCAGGATGGCCGCGTTGCCGTGTGCGCCGCGCTCCTGGATGGCCCGCGCGGTGGCGGTGTCGAGGTACGCCAGGCGCAGCAGTTCGGTGCTGCTCAGGCCGTCGCGGGTGTTCTTGACGCCCCGGGCACGGCGGATGTCGGCGCTGCTCACGCCCAGCACGCTGCGGTTGCTGATGCTGCCCAGCTGTCCGAACACCTGCCCCTCGCCGCCGTGGCGGGCCACCGTGCTCATCAGTTCGCGGCGCGCGCCCGTGCTTTCCAGGCGGGCGGCCAGCCAGCGCCGGGCCTCGGGGTCGGGGTTGCGCTCGGCCACCTGCGCGGCGAGGCGCACGTCGCCCTGCATCGCGCGGGCCAACAGCTCCTGCGCCCGCTTGCGCCAGCGCCGGGCCTGCGGCGTGTCCAGCATGAAGGCCAGCCGCGCGAAGTCGGGCACGCTCAGGGCCGCCTCGGGGCCGGCGCCGAAGTCGCGTGGGTCGTCGTTCAGGTCGTGGGTGGCCGCCAGGGTGGTCCAGTCGGCCGGGTCGAGGCCCAGCTGGCCCAGGGCCGTGGGCGCATGCAGGAGACCGTCCGCGCTGACAGGCAGGCGGACCGTGCCGAATTCCAGGGTCAGAGAGGCGTTCTTCATACGAAGAGTATAGCACAGATTATGTCAAAAACATAATAAGATGCGAGGGCAGAACTGAGGAGTTTGCGCTTCCTGGCGCTGGAAAGTGGCCCTCATCCCCCATAGGGCTCGACTTCCCGGCTGGCCGGAGACAGGCTGGCGTCCGCGCCGTCAGGCGACGGCCCTTCACGCCGCGCCGCTGGTCCTCGGTCCGGCAGTCAGCGTCTCGGGCGCCGTGCCGGTGGACCGCCTGGGCGCGGCCTCCGGGAACCTTCTGCCAAGCGTCGGAGATGCCGGGCGAGGCACGGCGACGGCGGGCAAACGGAACACTGAAGGGGCCGGGCCGGACCGCAGGCTCCTGACCCCTTCGGCTGTTCTCAGTTGTGCGTCATCTCCAGCGGCACGACCCACTTGTCGAACTCGGCGTCGGTGACGTAGCCGAGGGCCAGGGCGGCCTCCCGCAGGCTGCTGCCCTCCTTGTGGGCCTTTTTGGCGATGGCGGCGGCCTTGTCGTAGCCGATGTGCTTGTTCAGCGCCGTGACCTGCATGAGGTTGATGCTCAGGTTCTGCTCGATCTTGGGCAGGTTGGGTTCGATGCCCACCGCGCAGTTGTCGTTGAAGGCCAGCGAGGCGTCGGCGATCAGACGGATGCTCTCCAGGACGGCGTGCACCATCACCGGCTTGAACACGTTGAGCTGGAAGTTGCCCTGGCTGCCCGCAAAGGCCACCGTGGCGTCGTTGCCGAACACGCGGGTGGCGACCATCGTCATGGCCTCGGACTGGGTGGGGTTCACCTTGCCCGGCATGATGCTGGAGCCGGGCTCGTTCTCGGGAATGGTGATCTCGCCGATGCCGTTGCGCGGGCCGCTGGCGAGCCAGCGCACGTCGTTCGCCATCTTCATCAGGGCGCCGGCCAGGGTCCGCAGCGCGGCCGAGGTCTGCACCAGCGCGTCGTGCGCCGAGAGGGCGGCGAACTTGTTCTCGGCCGAGCGGAAGGCGAAGCCGGTCTCGGCCTCGTACTTCTTCGCGGCCAGATCACCGAACTGCGGGTGCGCATTCAGGCCGGTGCCGACCGCCGTGCCGCCGATGGCGAGGTCCAGCAGCCCCTCGCCCGCGTGGCGCACCTCGGCCAGGGCGTAGTCGAGCTGTGCGACCCAGCCGCCGATCTCCTGCCCCAGCGTGATGGGCGTGGCGTCCTGAAGGTGCGTGCGGCCCACCTTGACCAGCCCGGCGTGCGCCCTGGCCTTGGCGTCCAGCGTGTCCCGCAGCTTGCCCACGCTGCCGTACAGCCGCTCGTTGAGTTCCAGCACCACCGCGATGTGCATGGCAGTCGGGAAGGTGTCGTTGCTGCTCTGGCCCCGGTTCACATGGTCGTTGGGGTGTACCGGGGTCTTGGAGCCCATCTCGCCGCCCGCGATCTCGATGGCGCGGTTGGAGATGACCTCGTTGGCGTTCATGTTGCTCTGGGTGCCCGAGCCGGTCTGGAAGACCACGAGCGGAAAGTGGTCGTCGAGCTTCCCGGCGATGACCTCGTTGGCTGCCTGCACGATCAGGTCGGCCACGTCGCGGGGCAGCTCGCCCAGATCGGCGTTCGCCTGCGCCGCGCCCTTCTTCAGGATGCCCAGCGCCCGGATCACGGGCCGGCCCCACACGAAGGTGTCGCGCCCGATCGGGAAGTTGTGGATGCTGCGCTCGGTCTGCGCGCCCCAGTAGCGGTCGGCCTGAACGTCCAGCGTGCCCATCGTGTCGGACTCTTTACGGGTGTGGGTCATAGCGCCTCAGTCTAAGCGGGGTCTCCCGGCAGGGTCGGCTGTCACGGGGGAAGGAACGCCATGCCGCACAGAATGTCAAATATGCCTTGAAAAGAATATTTCAGTAAGAGAATAATCTGATCATTAGTCCCCGTCCGGGTCTGAGGAGGTCTTTCGATGAACGCCGCCATCCTGGGCGCATTGGCTGAGCCACACCGCTTACATATCGTGGAACTGCTCGTCCGGGAACCGCTGACGGTCGGCGAGATCGCCGCACGCCTCGATCTGCGTCAGCCCCAGGCGTCCAAGCATGTCCGGGTGCTGGTGGACGCCGGCGTGGTGGAGGTCGAGGCCGTCGCCAACCGCCGCATCTGCCACCTGCGCGCCGAGCCGTTCCGGGAACTGGACGGCTGGCTCGCGGCGTACCGGCAGCTCTGGGAGGCGCGTTTCGACCGCCTGGACGAGTACCTGGACCAGACCAGCGCCCCCCGCCCCTCACCCGAAGGAGAACAGCCATGACCCAGCTTCCCTCCGCGCACCCCTCCCCCATGACCTCCCGCGTCGAGGACGGCCGGACCCTGGTCCTCGAACGCCTGTTCCGCGCGCCGCCCGAGCGGGTCTTCGCCGCGTTCTCGCAGGCCGAGCACCTGCGGCGCTGGTGGGGTCCACGCGGCTGGGAGATGCCGGTGTGCACGCTGGACTTCCGTCCGGGGGGCCGCTGGCATTACGGCATGAAGTGCACCGACCCGGCCCAGGGCCAGTTCTACGGCATGGAATCCTGGGGCCTGGGCGTGTACCGCGAGATCGGGGACGGGGCGCGCATCGTGTACACCGACTCTTTCTCGGATGCGCAGGGCGGGGTCAACGCGGCGATGCCCTCCACCCTCGTCGAGCTGACCTTCCCGGCGCAGGGCGGCGGCACACGGGTCGTGAACCGCTCGACCTACGCCAGCGAGGAGGGCCTGAGGACCTTGCTGGACATGGGGATGCTCCAGGGCATCAGCGAGACCTGGGACCGGCTGGACGAGGACCTGGGAGCGGCCCAGACCTGAGCCTTTTGTCTTGAACAAATGCGGCAGCCGCCCCCGGCCATCTGGTGGAGGCGGCTGGGGGCCTTCGTCTGCCACAGTGGGGCCATGCCCCGCCGCATGCTCGTGCCCGCACCTGCGCTGCGGCCCCTGGTTCAGATGTACCGGATCGTCGAGGAGAGCGCCCCGCAGCCCGAGCGGCACATGCTGCTGCCCGAACACACCGCGCACCTGATCGTGCATTCGGGGGGCACCTGGATGCTGGGACCAGGCGGGGTCGCCGCGCCGCTGCCCCTGGCCACCCTGAGCGGCCTGACGCTGACCCCCGCCCCGCTGCTCTCGGGTGGGCCGACGCGGGCGCTGTGGGCCGAGCTGTATCCCTGGGCCGCGCGGCAGCTGCTGGGCTGGAGCTATCCCGATCCGCCGCTGGACCTGAGTGCGGGGGCGGGCGGCCCGGCCCTGAGCGCGGCGGTGCGCGCCATCTCCGCCGCCCTGGCCGCCGCCGACTGGGACACGGCCGTCGGGCTCCTCGAGGGCTGGCTGCTCGCGCGCGCCGCGCAGACGGCCCGGGCCGCCGGGCCGGGTGTCCGCGCCGCCGTGCGCCTGTACCACAGCACCGGGCAGGCGCGCGTCGCCGATCTGGCCGCCGAACTGGACCTCAGCCCGCGCACCCTGGAGCGGCAGTTCGCGCAGGAGGTGGGCATCGGGGCCAAGTCGCTCGCCCGGCTCATCCGCTTCGAGACGGCGCACAACCTCCTGAGCGATGATCCCCAGACCCCGCTGGCGACCCTCGCCTACGACCTGGGCTTTTCCGACCAGGCGCACCTGACACGGGAGTTTCGCGCGCTGGGTGGCCTGACGCCGGGAGCCTACGCCCGCCTGAGCCGTCTGCGCCGGGCGCTGGACCCCGGAGCCTGGCTGCCGGGCACGCTCGGAGACAAGCCGGTATGGCCGCCGCTGCCCGAGTAGGCCGTGCCCCGTGTTCCCGGCAGCGGACCGGTGTCGCATTTGTGCAAGAGCCGCGCTCCCCTGTCCACCTACGCTGCGCCCATGACCGAGACCTCGTCCCCGTCCGCTGCGGTGCCCAAGCGTCCGCCCTTCCTCTTCCTGCTGACGACCGCGTTCCTGTTCTCCATCGGCATGACGCTCGTCTTTCCGGTGCTGCCTTTCATCGTCGCGCAGTATGTGCCGGACGTGCCCCGCCAGGCGACGGTCATCGGCTGGCTGACCGCCTGCTTCGCGCTGCTCTCGTTCTTCTCCGCGCCGGTCATGGGGGCGCTCAGCGACGCCTACGGCCGCAAGCCGGTGCTGCTGCTCGCGCTGCTGGGGTCGGCCATCGGCTACGTGCTGTTCGGGATCGGGGGCAGCCTGTGGATTCTGTTTCTGGGACGCGCCATCGACGGCCTCACGGCGGGCGGCATGAGCGCTCTGTTCGGGTACATCGCCGACAGCACCTCGCGCGAGGACCGGGGCAAGATCTTCGGGCAGATCGGCGCGACGGTGGGCGCGGGCTTCATCATCGGGCCGGCCATCGGCGGGGCGCTGTCGCACCTGAGCCTCAGCGCGCCGATGTTCGCGGCAGCCGGGGTGTGCCTACTGAAC
The DNA here is from genome assembly GCF_000252445.1 of Deinococcus gobiensis I-0. Classification (GTDB taxonomy): domain Bacteria; phylum Deinococcota; class Deinococci; order Deinococcales; family Deinococcaceae; genus Deinococcus; species Deinococcus gobiensis. The sequence goes on from NC_017790.1 coordinate 74,601, forward strand.
ATGCTGTGGGGCGCCTTCGTGATGAAGGAAGCCGCCCGCAGCGCCCCGCGTCCGGCCTTCGACGCCTCACACCTCAACCCGCTGCTCCAGCTCCGGGGCGTGCTGGCCTACCCGGTCATCCGGCGGCTGGTGACGGTCAGCGTGCTGTTCGTGGTGCCCTTCTCGATCATGGGGGTCTCGAACGCGCTGCTGGCCCGCGACGTGCTGGGCTGGGGGCCGGGGCAGGTCAGCACCCTGTTCATGGTCGTGGGCGTGGCCGATATCGTGGCGCAGGGGCTGCTGCTCCCTTACCTCATCAGGTGGCTGGGCGAGCGCGGCGTGGCGCAGCTGGGCCTGGGCCTGGGGGCTGCCGGGCTGGTGTGCCTGGCGCTGCTGCCGGCGCTGGCCGCCGCGCCGCTGGCCTACCTGGGCGTGCTGCTCTTCGCCACGGGCGAGGGCATCTTCAATGCGGCGCTGGGCACGCTGCTCTCGCTCTCGGCCCCCGACGAGGCGCAGGGCCGCGTGCAGGGCGGGTCGCAGGCCTTCAACTCGCTCTCGCAGATCGTGGGGCCGCTGTCGGGCGGGGCGCTCTACTCGCGCTTCGGCGGTGGGGTGACCTACGGCGTGGGGGCGGCGATGGTCCTGGTGGCGCTGGCGGTCCTGACCGGCAGCCGTACCCCCAAGCCGCGGCCGGAAGCCCAGGCGGTCTGAATCCGGGGGCAACGGCGAGGGGGCCACGGAACATACCGTGGCCCCCTCCTTCTGTTCGGCTCTTAGACGCTCAGGGCCGGGCGGCGCACGCCCGCGAGCAGGGTGTCGATCACGTCGGCGGCGGTGTAACCCTCGGGCCACTTGGGCACGTCCGCGATGCTGTCGCCGCTCGTGACCAGCGGCAGCTCGGTCAGGCCGCCCTTCTGGATCTGGGCGTAGCCGGCGTCGGCCAGCAGGGCGTTGCACAGGCACTTGCGGCCCACGGTGTTTTCCAGCTTGCCGCCCTTGCTCAGGAAGGCGTCCACCGGCTCGGCGGGGCAGCGCAGCACGACCTTGCCTTCCACCTCGGCGGCCTCGCGCAGGTAGCCCACGTCGCAGATGCGGGTCCGGGCCTGGTACAGCTCCTCCTCAGCCAGCGTGCCGGGCAGCTGCGCCACCTTGAAGGGAAAGCCGGTGGGTGAGGCCAGCGGGTCCGTGAAGACCGTCAGGCGGTCCTCGTGGGCGCGGCGCTGCACCCGCGTGCGCAGCTCGTCGCGCATGCCCGAGTCGGCGCAGAAGGCGAACAGCGTGCCGAGCTGCACCCCGGCCGCGCCCTGGTCCAGCGCCGACTGCAGCGCCTCGGGGCTGCCGTAGCTGCCCGCCAGCCAGAAGGGCCGGTCGAGCTTGCGCATCTCGGCGAGGTCGGCCATGTCGCGCTCGCCGTAGACCGGCTGGCCCAGCTCGTCGTAGGTGACCTGCCCGCGCGGCGGGGCGTTGTGACCCCCGGCGGTCGGCCCCTCGATGATGAAGCCCTCGATGGATCCGCTCGCCTTGCGCGCCAGCACACCCGCCAGCACGTGCGAGGTCACGATGGGGTAGAACTTCGGCCGCGCCAGCGTCACTCCGCCGAAGCCGTACTCGGCCGGGTCGAAGGTGAGGAGCGGACCGCCGTTCTCGGCCTCCTTCACGTCCAGGCGCACCGAGCCGGGCTTGCCCTGGGCGAAGTTGTCCAGCACGCCGGGAATCTCGCGCGGAATACCCGCGCCCATGATCACCGTGTCCACCCCGGCCAGCACCGCGCCGTACAGCGAGGGCAGGGTGTGCATCTGCAACTTGGTGAGCAGGTTCACGCCGACCGGGTTGGCGTGGCCCTCGCGCGCCAGCCACACCTCGACGAAGCCGCCCATGACCGCCAGACTCCAGGCGGTGCGGTGGCTGGCGAGGCTGGGCAGCGGCACACGCTTGTAGGGCTGTTCCGAGGCGCGGCCTTCCGGCAGGAAATAGGTCTTCAGGGCGGCCGCCGCCGCGTCCCGGTCGGGGTAATGCTCCAGCGCGCGCCGGACGTGGCCGCCGGGGTCGCCGTCCTGGAGGCGGCGCACGAGCACGTTGTCGATGCCGGTGCCCGAAACCACGCCGAGCTGCCCCGTGCGCGACACCGCCTGGGCCAGTCCCCAGTCCGAGATGGCGACGCCCATGCCGCCCTGGATGATGCGGGGCAGCGGGGCGGAGGTGGGCGGGGCAGTCAGGTTCGTCATGGCAATTCTCCTGGGCCGTGGGTCATCTGGAACGCCTGAAAGACACGGCCCACGGATACTGCCTCCGAGTATCCCCTGCCCCGGCCTGCCCCGGCCCGGTTTGGAACGCGGTCAAGAAAAGCCGTAAAGGCCCGGCCGACTTTCCGTCCACCTTACGTTTATCCGCCCCCCGCCCTGACACAATGGCCCCATGAGTACGCTTCTGGACGTCGCCATCGTCGGGGCCGGGCCGGTCGGGCTGGCCGCCGCCATCGCCTGCAAACGTGCGGGCCTGAGTTACGTGGTGCTGGAAAAGGGCTGCGTGGTGAACGCGATCTTCGAGTACCCGACCTACATGGGCTTTTTCACGACCGCCCCCGAACTGGAAATCGGCAATCACCCGATGGTCACCGGCCACGACAAGCCCGACCGCCGCGACGCGCTGATGTACTACCGCCTCGTGACCCAGCGCGAGGAACTGAAGGTCGAGCAGTACACCGAGGTGACGAAGGTCCACGCCGCGCCCGCCGGTTTCACGCTGGAGATCGAGCGGCGCGACGGTACCCCCGGCGTGGTCGAGGCCCGGCGCGTGGTCGTGGCGACCGGCTACTACGACAACCCGCTGGGCCTGGGCATCCCCGGCGAGGACTCCGAGAACGTCAGCCACTACTACACCGAGGCCCACCCCTTCATGGGCCTGAACGTCACCGTGATCGGGGCGGGCAACTCGGCGGCCGACGCGGCGCTGGACCTGTGGCGCGGCGGCGCGAAGGTCACGATGGTCGTGCGCGCCCCCGAACTCAAGAGCACCATCAAATACTGGGTGCGCCCGGACCTGGAAAACCGCATCAAGGAGGGCAGCATCACGGCGCACTTCAACTCGCGCGTCGTCGAGATCCACCCCGAGCACGTGCGGGTGCAGCGCGAGGACGGCACCACCTGGGAGCTGCCCACCGACTTCACCTTCGCCCTGACCGGCTACCGCCCGGACCTGTCCTTCCTGGCGGGTCTGGACCTCGCCACGCAGCCCGACGAGTGCCTGGTCCTCGACGAGCACTATCAGAGCAGCGTGCCCGGCCTGTTCGTGGTCGGCTCGGCGGGCTTCGCGGGGCGCACCAACCAGGTGTTCATCGAAAACGGGCGGCACCACGCCCTGCTGGCGGTCGCGGAGATCGAGCAGCAGCTCGGCACGCGCGACCTGCGCCCGGCCTGAAGCGCCCCCCGTTCATGAAGCGGCTGGCCCCGGCGGTCAGCCGCCGTTCATGGTGTGGGCGCAGGCGCGTGGGATACTGCGGCACGATGAAGAGCCTCCACCGCGCCCTGCTGGGTGCCCTGCTCGCGCTCGGTCCGGCCCAGATCGCCGTCGCCCAGACCCAGACCCCGGCGGCCCCGGCCACCCCAGCCCAGATTCCGGCCGTCCCGGTCCAGCCCCCCGTCAGCCCCACGCCCACGCCGACGGGGCCCGAGGTGCCGGTCACGCCCACACCGGAGACGCCGGCTCCGGTCACGCCGACGCCAGCCCCTACCCCGGCCCCCGCCACGCCGACCCCGGAGGTGCCCGCCCCGGTCACCCCTGCTCCTGCGGCCCCCAAACCGGCGCCTACGCGGCCGGTGGTCAGCGCGCCGCTGCTCATTTCGGTCAAGGCGGCGCTGCCCGCCATCGTGGACGGCAAAAAGACCACCGTTCCCTTCGTGCAGACCCTCTCGATCCCGGGGCCACGCATGGCGCAACTCCGCGCCAAGGGGACCATCACCGAAAGTCTGGACGCCGACCTGACCCGCTTCGTGGCTTCGGTGTCCGGCCCGGCGCGCGACGCCCGCTTCGAGCCGGTCGGGGACGGCTGGGCCGTCGTGCAGCGCAACGCCCTGACGGTGGACCGCGCGGCCACCCGCGCGGCGGTGCTCGCGGCGCTCAAAGACCCGCGCGGCGTGCAGGCGAACGTGGTCGTGACCGGGCAGACCGCGCCCAAACGCACCCTCGACTTCTTCATGTCGCGTGGCGTCACCGCCTACTACGCCACCGGCCAGACGAGCTACTACGGCAGCAGCGCTGCCCGCGTGACCAACATCCACGTCGGGGCGCGCAATTTCCAGGACCGGCTGGTCGAGGGGCGCGCGGTGTCCTTCAACGCGCTTATCGGCCCGGTCAGTGCCCGCAACGGATATGTCCCGGGACTGGTCATCGCCGGGGACCAGACGGCGACCGGCGTAGGCGGCGGCATCTGTCAGGTGAGCACGACCGTGTTCCGTGCGCTGTACGGCGCCGGCCTGCCCATCGTGCAGCGCCAGAACCACTCGTATCAGGTGCACTACTACGATCCGCAGGGCCTCGACGCGACCATCTACCAGCCCACGCTGGACCTCAAGTTCACCAACGACTCCGGCGGCGCGCTGTGGTTCCAGACCGACTGGGACGACGAGTCCTCAGTGCTCACCGTTCACGTCTTCGGGCGTCCCCGGGACTTTACGGTCAGCATCGGCGCGCCGCGTACCCTGAAATCCACGCCGTCGCCCGCCGACCGTCTCATCTACGACGCCTCCATGCCCGCCGGACAGCGCCAGCAGGTGGATTGGGCCGCGCCGGGGGCCGTCATCGAGGTCACGCGCAGCTTCGTGCGGGACGGCAAGGCCTTCAAGCAGGACGTGCTCAAGAGCAGCTACCGGCCCTGGCCCAACATCTTCCGGGTCGGCACCAAGAAGTAAAGCCAAGGGGAGGGGCCGGGACGCGACATGCTCCTGGCCCCTCCCCTGTTCGCCTACTCGGCGGCGTAGCCCAGCAGATCCAGGATGCGGTCGAGTTCCTCTCGCGAACCATAGTTCAGCTCGATGCGGCCCTTGTCCTCGCCGGTGATGCGCACCTTGGTCCCGGTGCGGCGGCTGAGGTCGAGTTCCAGCTGCCGGTAGGTGCGCGGCGGCTTGACGGCGATGGGCCGGGATTCGGGCACCTCGCGCTTCAGGGCCTCGGCCCCGCGCACATTCAGGCTGCGGCTGCGGATCTGGTCCAGCGCCCAGGCCCGGTCGCCTTCCGGCTGCGCCAGGATGGCCCGCGCGTGCCCGGCGCTGATCTCGCCGGCGTCCAGGGCTTGCAGGGCCTCGGCGGGCAGCGTCAGCAGCCGCAATGCATTGGCGACGGTGCTGCGGCCCTTGCCGACGGCCTGCGCCACGCCCTCTTGGTTTAGCCCCTGTTCCAGCAGGGCCTGATACGCCCGCGCCTCTTCCAGCGGTCCCAGGTCCTCGCGCTGAAGGTTCTCCACGATGGCGATTTCCAGCGCCTCGCGGTCGCCCAGGTCGCGGATGATGACCGGCAGCTCGGTGAGGCCCGCGAGCTGGCTGGCCCGCCAGCGGCGCTCGCCCGCCACGATCTCGAAGGCGTCGCCGCGCGGGCGCACGAGCAGCGGTTGCAGTACGCCCTTCTCGCGGATGCTCTGCGCCAGTTCGGCCAACGCCTCGGGTGCGAAGACCTGCCGGGGCTGATAGGCCGCCTGCGCGATCCGTTCGATTTTGAGGGTCTGGACGTTCAGACCCTGCCCCACAGGGTCGGGCGTACCCGCCTCGGCCGCCGGTCGGCTGAGCAGGGCGTCGAGGCCACGCCCCAGGCTAGATTTTTTCGACACGCTGCATCACCTCCTCGCTCAGGCGTTTGTAGGCGGCGGCTCCGCTGGAGAGTGGCGCGAAGGCGTTGATCGGCTTGGCGAAGCTCGGCGCTTCCGAGAGCCGGACGTTGCGCGGCACGACCGACCAGAAGACCAGCTCTCCGAAGTGCTGGCGCACCGAAGTCTCGACTTCCTGCGCCAGGTTGGTGCGTCCATCGAACATCGTCAGGATGACGCCCAGCACCTTCAGCCGGGGGTTGAGGCCGCCCTGCACCCGCTCGACCGTCTCCATCAGGCCCGCGAGGCCCTCCAGCGCGTAATACTCGGCCTGAAGCGGGATGAGCAGCGCGTCGGCCGCCGCCAGTACGTTCACCGTGAGGGGCCCCAGGCTGGGCGGCGCGTCCACGAGCACGAGGTCGTAGCCGCTCAGGCTGGCGAGCAGCCGCGCCAGGGCGTCGGGGTCGTCGGCCAGTTCCACGCCCGCGCCCGCGAGGTCGGGGGTGGCGGGCAGCACGTCCAGGCCCGGCTGGCTGGTGCCCAGCGTGAATTCGGCGGCGCGGGCCGGTTCACCCAGCGCCTCGTACAGGCCGTGGGCGGCGCCGCGCAGGCCCAGGCCACTGGTCGCGTTGCCCTGTGGGTCCATGTCCAGCAGCAGCACCCTCTTGCCGCCTGCGGCCAGATAGGCCCCCAGGTTGACGGCGGTGGTCGTCTTGCCGACGCCGCCTTTCTGATTCACCACGCCCAGGGTCTTCATGGGCACACCGTCCGTGCAGGCCGTTTCACTTCGCCGTCCAGAATAAGGGCTGCGCGTTCGGTATGCCTTCGCGCCGGGGGTACTTCGCCGGGGTGGGCCGGGTTTTCGTGACCACGATCAGGGTGCGCGCGTCTCCCGAGAGGGGCAGCTTGAAGGCGTCCACCGCCTGCACCTGCCCGCCGACCTCGCCCGCCGCCCGCTGCCCGGCACGCAGTTCCTCGTCGGTGATCGGCCCCTTCTGGGCCACCAGCCGCCCGCCGACCCGCAGCAGCGGCAGCGCCAGCTCGGCCAGGATAGGCAGCGCCGCGACCGCGCGGGCCACCACCCGGTCATACTGGCCCCGGTGCTCGTCCTGGCGGCCCAGGGTCTCGGCGCGGCCCACCTGCGGGCGCACGTTCTTCAGGCCCAGGGACTGCGCCGTCTCCTCCACGAAGCGGATCTTCTTGCCGATGGAGTCCAGGGGCACGAGGTCCAGCCCCGGCCGTACGATGGCGAGCGGCAGGCTGGGAAAGCCCGCGCCCGTGCCCAGGTCGAGCACCAGACCTTCCTCGCCCAGATCGCCGCCGCGCAGGCAGCTCAGCGAGTCGATGAAGTGTTTGAGGACGATGTCGCGCTCGGTCTTCAGGGCGGTCAGGTTCAGGCGGGTGTTGCCCTCCTGAAGCAGCCGCAGCAGTTCGGCAAAGGCGGGCAGGTGCGGCGCGAGGTCCAGCCCCAGCGCCCGTCCCCCGTCCAGCAGCAGGGTTTCGCCTTCAGGCGTCATAAGTCGTACCTCCGTTTCATGTCCTGGTAGCGTTCGTAGACGTGCGCGTCCGTGTCTTCCAGCGGCAGCCGGTCCAGCACCGGCACCAGCGTCTGCCGCAGCACGTCGCCGCGCACCATCCACTGATAGTAGTGCCGTCCGCCGTGGTGGTAGGGGCCATACAGCTTCGAGCCGGGGCACAGGCCCAGTAACGTCTGGAACAGCCGCTCGTGCCGCGTGTGCATCCGCACCGTCACCTGGGGTTGCTTACCGTCCCCGCCGAAGTGCCCTTCACCGATCAGGATGCCCAGCAGCAGGCCTTCCTCGAATGTCGCCAAGTGTGCGCCTCCTTGTTTCACCGTCAAGTTTCCCGTGAAACGGCCCTCCGGTCAAGCCACAAAAAAGAGGGCCGAAGCCCCCACATTCCTGTTTCACCGTCAAGTTTCCCGTGAAACACCCTGTTGCCGCAGATGGACCAGCAGGGCGCTAATGTCGGCGTGGCGCACCCCGGAAATACGCGAGGCCTGCGCCACCGTCTGCGGTTGCAGGCGCGTGAGCTTTTCGCGGGCCTCGTTCGAGAGCGAGCTGATGCCGCCGAACTTCACCCCACGTAGGCTGAGGTCGCGGGCGCGCTCCTCGGCGCGGAGTTGCTGGCGGGCGCGGTCGATATAGCCGGCGTACTTCACCCGGATCTCGACCGCCTCACGTTCCTCGGCGCTCAACTCGGGCAGCGTGATCCCCAGCGCCTCGACATCGGCCAGGGCAAATTCGGGGCGGCGTAGCCACGCGTCGCCGGTCTGACCGCCGGCCCGCTGGCGGCGCAGCGCCTCGCTGCCGGCCTCGACCCGCGCGTACTTGGCCTGCACGCGGGCCAGTTCGGTGTCCCCGACCAGCCCCAGCGTGTGCCCCGGCGGGGTCATCCGCTCATCGGCGTTGTCCTGGCGCACCAGCAGGCGGTGTTCGACGCGGCTGGTCATCATGCGGTACGGCTCGTCGCTGCCCTTGAACACCAGATCGTCGAGGAGCACACCCAGATAGCCTGTCTCGCGGCCAATGAACTGTTCGTCCAGGCCCAGCGAGCGCCGCGCCGCCGCCGTGCCCGCGACGAGGCCCTGCGCCGCCGCTTCCTCGTAACCGCTGGTCCCGTTGATCTGGCCCGCCGTGAAGACGCCCGGCATGACGCGCGATTCCAGATTCAGGGTCAGCTCGGTCGAGTCCACCACGTCGTACTCGACGGCGTAGGCGTAGCGCTGCACCACGGCCTGCTCGAAGCCCGGCAGGGTGCGCACGAGCTGGTCCTGCAATTTGGGGGGCATCGAGGAGCTGAAGCCCTGGAGGTACACCTCGCTCGTCTGCACGCCGTCGGGCTCGACGAACAGCAGGTGGCGGTCGTGGTGCGCGAACTTCACGACTTTGTCCTCGATGCTCGGGCAGTAGCGCGGCCCCAGGCCCTCGATGTCGCCGGCGTACATGGGTGACTCGTGGAGGTTCTCCTGGATGAGCCGGTGCGTCTCGGCGGTGGTGTGGGTCTGCCAGGTGGGGGACTCGGCGGCGCGGGGGCCGGGGCGGCCGGTGAAGCCGCGCGGCTGTGGGTCGGCCGGAATCTCCAGCAGGTCGCCGAAGCGCACTGAGTCGGCCCGCACGCGGGGAGGGGTGCCCGTCTTGTAGCGCTTGAGGACGTGCCCGGCGCGGGCCAGCGGCGCCGAGAGGAAGCGCGAGGGCGGCTCGCCCTGCCGGCCCTCGGGGCGCGAGTGGCGGCCGTACCAGGTCACGCCGCGCATGAAGGTGCCGGCCGCGACGACCACGCTGCGGGCCTGTAGGCGCCGCCCGTCGGTCGTGACCACGGTCCAGCCGCCGCGCCCGTCGCTTTCCAGGTCGGCCGCCTCGCCGCGCACGATCTCGATGTCGGGCTGCCCGAAGATTACGTCCTGGGCGCGCTCGGCATAGGCGTCGCGTTCGTTCTGGACCCGCAGGGACTGCACCGCCGGCCCCTTGCTCGCGTTCAGGACGCGGGTGTGGATCGCCGTGTCGTCGGCCAGCCGGCCCATCAGGCCGCCGAGGGCCTGCACCTCGAACACGAGCTGGCTCTTGCCGGGGCCGCCGACCGCCGGATTGCAGGGCATGCGGCCCACCGTGGCCGGGTTGCCGATCAGCAGCGCCACGCGCGAGAACTTCGCGGCGGCCCACGCCGCTTCGAGGCCCGCGTGGCCCCCACCGATGACAATGACGTTCCAGCCGCTCATAACCCTCCCAGTGTACCGGGCGTGGCCTGGGCGCAGCGTGAGGCAGGTCGCGGACGAGGCACCGGCCAGATGTCCACCCAAGCCGGACAACCAGAGTCTTCACGCTTCTGCCCCTAAAATACCTAACGAGCGTTAGCTAGACAGATTCTTGCCGGGGAAGCGGGGCCGCACGGCGGCTGTCCGCGCCCCCGTTTCCGGAGGCCTCTATCCTCATGATCCAGCCCTTTACTCCCGAGCCGATCCGCTACGTCGCGGAAGACGGCGTGCCGCTGCGGCCCCTGCCGCCTGCCTTTACTCCCGGGCGCCTGCGTGAGCTGCATGCCCTGATGCTGCGCGCCCGTGAATTCGACCGCAAACTCATCACCCTGCTGCGCCAGGGCCGCACGACCTTCTATGCCCAGTCGAGCGGCATGGAGGCGACCCAGGTAGGCCTGGCGAGCAGCATCCGCGTGGGCCACGACTGGGTGTGGCCGTATTACCGCGACCACACGCTCGGTCTGGCGATGGGCGTGCCCATGTTCGAACTGCTGAGCCAGTGCCTGGGCACCAACTCGGACACCTCGCGCGGCCGCCAGATGCCGCACCATTTCGCGGCGCGCGCCCAGAATTTCGTGTCCATCAGCTCCAGCATCGCCTCGCAGGTGCCGCCCGCCGCCGGCAACGCGATGGCCCAGAAGTACCTGGGCACCGACGAGATCACGGTCACGACCTTCGGGGACGGGGCCACCAGCGAGGGCGACTGGCACGCGGGCCTGAACATGGCCGGGGCGGCGCAGGCGCCGTGCCTGTTCGTGTGCGAGAACAACCAGTGGGCCATCAGCACCAATCTCAAGGCCCAGACGGCCAGCGAGAACATCCACATCAAGGCGAAGGCCTACGGGATGCCGGGTTTCTATGTGGACGGCAACGACATCGTGGCCGTCATCGAGGTCTGCACGCACGCCGCCGAGTGGGTACGCGCCGGCAACGGCCCCGCCCTGGTCGAGTGCCTGACCTACCGCGTGGGGTCGCACAGCAACGCCGACGCCGACGCCGAAAAGAGCTACCGCACCCGCGAGGAGGTGCAGGAGTGGCTGGGGCGCGACCCCATCACCCGCGTCGAGGCGCTGCTCTCGCACCTGGGGCACCCGGTGGACGCCGCCGAGCGCGCCGAGCTGATCGCCCGCACCCACCGCGAGGTGGACGAGGAGGTGCGCCGCGCCGAGGCGACCGGCCAGCCCGACTGGCGCATCGTGTTCGAGGACGTGTACGCCGACCTGCCCGTGCATCTGCGCGAGCAGGAGCGCGAGCTGCGCGCCGAGCACACGCACCACAACGGGGGCCGCGCATGACCGCCACGCAGGAGCCGCAGGTGCGGGAGGCCCAGGGCAGGGGAGAGGAGGGGCAGGGGACCGGGCCGCGTACCATCAACCTCATCCAGGGCGTGACCGAGGCGCTGGCCGAGGAACTGGCGCGCGACGAGCGCGTCGTGCTGTTCGGGGAGGACGTGGGGGCGCGCGGCGGCGTGTTCATGGCGACGGCCGGCCTTCAGGAGCGCTTCGGCAAGCACCGCGTCTTCGACACCCCGCTCTCCGAGGCGAGCATCGTCGGGGCGGCGGTGGGCATGGCGGTGCGTGGCCTGCGCCCGGTCGCGGAGATCCAGTTCGCGGACTACATGGGGCCGGGCTTCGACCAGATCATCAGCCAGGCGGCCAAGATGCGCTACCGCTCGGGCGGCCAGTTCACGGCCCCGCTGGTGATCCGCACGCCGTCGGGCGGCGGAGTCAAGGGCGGGCACCACCACTCGCAGAGTCCGGAGGCGTACTACGCGCACACGCCGGGCCTCAAGGTGGTCATGCCCAGCACCCCCTACGACGCCAAGGGGCTGCTCAAGGCGGCCATCCGGGGCGAGGACCCGGTGATCTTCTTCGAGCCCAAGCGGCTGTACCGCGCGGCGCGCGGCGAGGTGCCGGGCCACGACTTCACCGTGAAGATCGGCGAGGCGGCCGTGCGCCGGGAGGGCCGCGACCTCTCGCTCATCGGTTACGGCGGCGTGATGACCGACCTGGAAAAGGCCGCCGACGCGCTGGCGGCCGAGGGCGTGAGCGTGGAGGTCATCGACCTGCGCTCGCTGGTGCCCTGGGACCGCGACAAGGTGCTGGCGAGCGTCGAGAAGACCGGCCGCGCCGTGCTGGTCAGCGAGGCGCCGCGCACCGCCAATTTCATGGGCGAGGTGGCCTACGTGATCCAGGAGCAGGCCTTCGACTCGTTGCTGGCCCCCGTGGTGCAGGTCGCGGGTTTCGACACGCCGTATCCCTACGTGCAGGACAAGGTGTACCTGCCGGGGCCCAACCGCATCGCGGCGGCCTGCGTCCGTGCGCTGAACTACTGATCCCGTAGCCTGAAGCATGAAGTTCGAGTTGCCGCGTCCCGTCCTGAGCATTCTGGGCCTGCTCATCGGGTTCGGGTTGTACGCCCTGGCCAACCGCCTCGCCGAGCCCTGGCAGAGCCTGCTCATCGGCGCCCTGTTCGCGCTGCTGGGCGCGGGGGCCTGGGTGTACGGCCGGAGCGGGGGCGAGCGCTGGATTCAGGCGCTGGGGGCGCTGCTGTTCGTCTACGGCCTGATCCGCGCCTTCTGGCTGCGTTAGCGGGCTCCTGTCCATATCCACAACGAGGTTTCCTATGAAAGAAGTGCTGCTGCCCGAACTTGCCGAAAGTGTGGTCGAGGGTGAAATCCTGAAATGGCTGGTCGCGGAGGGTGACGACATCGCTCTGGAACAGCCCCTGTGCGAGGTCATGACCGACAAGGTGACCGTCGAACTGCCCAGCCCGGTCGCGGGCGTGCTGCACAAGCGGCTCGCGCAGGAAGGCGACGTGGTGGCGGTCCACGCGGCCATCGCCGTGATTGACGAGGGGGGCGCCGCCAGCTCGGCTCAGCCCAGCGCCACCCAGGCGATTCAGGACAGCGCGGGCAACCCGGCCGCCGACGCCCTGCCCCCCCAGGCCCAGGAGGAGCGCGAGCAGGTCGGCGGCAGCATCGTCGAGGCGACGCACCTGCCCCAGGCGGACGACGACTCGGCCAGCCTGTTCAAGGCCTTCGCCAGCGACGAGCAGGTCAAGGTGCAGGGCCTGGGAAGCCGCAGCGGCAGCGGCGCGCCGGGGTCCAGTACCGCCGGCACGGGCGTGCTGGAGCGCGGGCCGGTGGCCGCCGCGCCCGCGCGGGCCGACGGCCGGGTGCTGGCCGTGCCCGCCGCGCGTCAGCTGGCCCGCGAACTCGGGGTGGACCTGGCCGCGGTCGGCGGCAGCGGTCCCAACGGCCGCATTCGCGTGCAGGACGTGCTGGCCCACAGCGAGGTGGGCAGGCCGCAGGCCGCTGCTCCTGCGCCCGCCGCCCCGGCGGTGGCCCAGGCTCCCGCGCCTGCCCCGGCTGCACCCCAGCCCGCGCCCCGCACCCCGGCGAGCGGCGGCCTGCCTGTGCCCCCCGCGCAGTACCGCACGCCCAAGGGCTACGAGCACCTCGAAGACCGCGTGCCCCTGCGCGGCATGCGCCGGGCGATCAGCACCCAGATGCAGGCCTCGCACCTCTACACCGTGCGCACCCTGACGGTGGACGAGGTCAACCTGACCCGCCTCGTCGAGTTCCGCGCCCGCGTCAAGGACGACGCGCAGGCGGCGGGCGTGCGGCTGTCGTACCTGCCCTTCATCTTCCGGGCGGTGGCGACCGCGCTGCGCAAATATCCCAGCCTGAACACGTCTTTCGACGAGGCGACGGGCGAGATCGTGCAGAAGCGCTACTACAACCTCGGCATGGCGGTGGCGACCGACGCGGGCCTCACCGTACCGGTGCTGCGCGACGTGAACCACAAGAGCATCTTCGACCTCGCGCGCGAAGTCACCGACCTCGCCGGGCGCGCGCAATCGGGCAAGCTCGCCCCCGACGAACTGGCGGGCAGTACGTTCAGCATCACCAACATCGGGTCCATCGGGGCGCTGTTCTCCTTCCCGATCATCAACGTACCCGACGCGGCGATCCTGGGCGTGCACAGCATCGTCAAGCGGCCGATTGTCGATGAGGACGACAACATCGTCGTGGCGCACATGATGTACCTCTCGCTGTCCTTCGACCACCGCCTCGTGGACGGGGCCGAGGCCGCCCGCTTCTGCAAGGAGGTCATCCGCCTGCTGGAGAACCCCGACCGCCTGATGCTCGAAGCGCTGTAAGGACCGCGCGTGGGTGGGGGAAGGCCGTTGCTGGGGCCTGTTCCCCACCCACGGGCAGTTCTGCGCGCGTCCCCCGTGCGAGCATGGGCGGCATGCTCCAGGCGCTCGGCACCGTCCTCTTTCCGGTGATTCTGGTGGCGGGGCTGGGGGCGCTGCTCTCGTCGCGCCTGCCCATCGACCAGGCCACCATCTCGCGGATCACGCTGTACCTGCTTAGCCCGGCGCTGGTCCTCAATACCGTCCTGACCACGCCCGTGCGCGCCGCCGAGGCCTTGCAACTCGGCGCGGCGTACCTGGGCGTGCTCGTGCTGTGCGTGGGGCTGGGGTGGCTGTGCGGGGTGGGCCGCCCCCGCCCCGAGCAGCGCAGCCTCGCGGCCAGCGTGGGCATCTGGAACAGCGGCAACATGGGACTGCCCATCGCCCTGTTCGCTTTCGGCAAGGCGGGCTTCGACCGGGCCACGCTGCTGTTCCTGATGTCGTTTATCGGCATGTATGTGGTCGGGCCGCTCCTGTACGGTGGCGCGGCCGCTAGGGGGCTGGGCGGCCTGCTCCGGACCCTGTTCCGGCTGCCGGCCATCACGGTGGCGCTCGTGGCGCTGGCGTGGCGGCTGCTGCACCTGCCCGTACCGGCGGGCGTGTCGCGCGGCGTCGAGCTGCTGTCGCAGGCGACCCTGCCGATGGTGCTGCTGTCGCTGGGCCTGCAACTGGGCGCGGGGGGCTGGCCCCGGCTACACGGGCGGCTGTGGCTGGCGACGGCGGCGCGGCTCCTGGGCGGGCCGCTCATTGCGCTGGGGGTGGGCACGCTCGCCGGGCTCCAGCACGGGGCGCTGGCGGTACTGGTCCTCTCGGCGGGGATGCCCACGGCCGTCAACGCCCTGCTGCTGGGCCGCGAGTACGGCGGCGACACCGAGACCGTGGCGGGCGTGGTGCTGCTCTCGACCCTGGCCTCGGTGGTCACCATCGCGGTGGTCGTGACGCTGCTGCCGCGTCTCTAGGCCCCGGCCGTCAGGCCCGGTTCACCACCAGCCCCGGCGCTTGAAGTACACCGCCAGCACGCCCCCGACCGCCGCGAAGCTCAGCCACGCGAACAGGTAGCCGTAGGGGCTCTTGAGTTCGGGCATGTGCTCGAAGTTCATGCCCCACACGCCCGCGAGGAAGGTCAGCGGCAGGAAGATGACGCTCACGGCCGTCAGGGTGCGCATCACCTCGTTCATGCGCTGGCTCTGGAGGTTCAGGTGCAGGTCGAGCAGGCTGGTCAGGAAGTCGCGCAGGCCGTCGAGGCGGCTGCTCACGCGCGTGAAGCTGTCCTGCACGTCGCGGTAGCGCACGAGGTCGGCGCTCGTGCCGTTGGCGTGGCGGCCCAGCAGCGCGGTCGCCTCGCGGGCCTCGCTCGCCAGCCGCCGCGCCTGCCCCAGCAGGTGCTTGAGTTCGAAGACCGGCCCCACCGGGTTGCTGCGCTGGTCACGGAACACCTGTTCCTCGAGCGCCTCGACCCGCCCCTCCAGCGCGTCGCCGAGCTGGAAGAAGGTGTCGGCCGTGGCGTCGAGCAGTTCGTAGGTCACCTCCTGCGCCGTATTCACGCTCTCGCGGCCCACGAGGTCCCACACGGCCGTCAGGGCCAGCGTGCCGGTGTGGCTCAGGCTCAGGACCGCGTGCGGAAAGACGAACAGGCTCATGCGCTCGGTGAATTCGTCGGGGTCGGCGGGCCGCGTGAAGCTGCGCACCGTGATGAACGCGTGCTCGGGGTACTGCTCGGCGCGGGACCAGTGACCGCGTTCCAGGGCGTCCTCCAGGGCCAGCCGGTTGAGGGGAAAGGCGGCGCGCAGGCGCGCGAGTTCCTCGGGGGTGGGGTCGTGGGCGTCCACCCAGATTCCCTCCGACTGGCCGGTCCACTCTAGGTCCTGCCCATTGTCCAGACGCTTGGCACGGATCATCGCCGCCCATGCTATCCGCGCGGCCTGGGAAGGAGATGGAGGAGACGCCCGGGGGGCCGGCTCCCTGGCCCACCATCCCCCGCGCCCTGTCCCCCTATCCTGCGCGCATGAAGTTGTCGCTGTGGCTGTGGCTGCTCGCGGGCGGGGCGCTGGGTGCGGCCCTGCGCCAGGGGGTCGTGCTGGCGGCGCTGCCCCTGACCACCCGCACGGGACTGCCCCTGGCCGTGCTGGGCATCAACGTGCTGGGGTCCTTTCTGCTGGGGCTCACGCTGGCGCTCGTGGGCCGGGGCGTGTGGCCCGAGGCGGCGCGCGTGGCCTTCGGCACGGGGGTGCTGGGGGCCTTCACGACCTTCTCGACCTTCAGCACCGAGATCGACGGGCTGCTGGGGCGCGGCTGGGCAGGCTGGGCGCTGGCCTACGCGGTGGGCAGCGTGGCCTTGGGCCTGGGGGCGGCCACCCTCGGCCGGCTGCTGGGGGCGCGGCTGTGACCGCCGGCCGCCGGAGCCGCAAGAAGGCCGAGGTCGCCCGCCCGCCCGAGCAGTTCCTCGATCTCGCGGACGTGCTGGCCTATGTCGGGCAGGTCATCGCGCGTGGGGTGCCGGGCGCGGTGTGGGTGCGCGCCGAGATCGCCAGCCTGACCGACCGGCGGCACCTGTACCTCGACCTCGTGCAGCTCGGCGAGGGCGGCGAGGTCGCCAAGTGCCGCGCGACGTTGTGGGCCCGCGAGCGCGCCGTGCTGGAGGGCAAGTTCCGCCGGGCCACCGGGGGCCACCTGACGGCGGGCCTCAAGGTGCTGCTGTTCTGCCAGCCGGAGTTTCACCCGCAGTACGGCTTCTCGCTCAACGTGCTGGACCTTTCGCCCGAATTCACGCTGGGGGACGCCGCGCTGCGCCTGGACGCCCTGCGCGCCCAGCTGATCGCCGAGGGGTCCTACGGCCTGAACCGGCAGCTGCCCCCGCCGACCGACTTCGGGCGTGTGGCGGTCCTCTCGCCGGACGGCGCGGCGGGCCTGGGCGATTTCCGGCGCGAAACCGATCCGCTGGAAGCCGCCGGAGTCACGCAGTTCGTGTACCTGGAGGCCACCTTCCAGGGCCACGCGGCGGCGGCCAGCCTGGGGGCGGCCATCGCGCAGGCCCGCGCCGTTCACGCCGAGGCCCCGCTCGACGCCCTGGTGGTGATCCGGGGAGGCGGGGCCGTGACCGATCTGGCATGGCTCAACGACCTGGAGGTGGCGCGCGCGCTGGCGACGTTCCCGGCGCCGGTCATCACCGGCCTGGGCCACGCCCGCGACGACACCCTGCCCGACGAGGTGGCCTGCGTGCGCACCGACACGCCGAGCAAGGCCGCCGCCCTGATCGTGCGGACCGTCGCGGCGGCGGCGGCGCAGGCGCAGGAGGACGCCCGGACCATCCGCACCCACGCGGCGCAGGTCCTCGTGGACGCGGCGGCGGCGGCCGAGTGGGCGCACGACCGGGCCGGGATCGCCGCCCGGCGCGCCGCCGACCGCGCAGCGCTGGAGGTGGACGCCCTGATGCGCCAGGCGCTGGGCCTCACGCCGGGGCGCACGCTGGCACGCGGCTACGCGCTGGTGCGCGGCGCGGGCGGCGAGGTCGTGACCCGCGCGGCCGCTCTGCGCCCCGGCACGCCCCTGCGGCTGGAATTCGCCGACGGCGAGGTGACGGCCGAGGTCACGGTCTGAACTGGCCGGAGGCTGCCTGTACTTCCGGGCCTGTGGTTCTGCACAGCTCTTGTGGTGGCGAGGAGCCATAGGGCTGCGGTTCCGGGGGCATCCCATGACGAGTCCCCCGCGGCCCTCCTGGCGTGGTCGGGGCCGGCTGACCGGGCGGTGGTTCGTCTGCCGGACCGTCCGCGCCCTTGGGGAGGGCGCTGGTCGGTCGAGTGACCGGGACGGCGCTGGCGGTGCTCTTTCTCCCGGGCCTGAGGGTGAGACCGAGCTTCGCCGTCCTGCGCGGTCTGCGCCGCCGGCCTCCGGGAAAACCGGGTTTCAGGATCAGGGAGGGCCGGTTCCCCTCCTGGAGCGCGGCAGCCAGGGATCATCCGCCGGACCGCTTCGCCCGGCCGGCATGTGGATCAGGACTGGGCCGGGTCGCCGGTCGGGGTCTCCGGCCGTGGGCCGACCACCTCGTCGCCGGTGCTGAAGTCGCCGGTCGCCACCGGCCGCGCGGGGTCGCTGATCCAGTCGCTCCACGAGCCGGCATACAGGCGGTTGTCCGGCCCCAGGGGGACGCCGGCCAGTTCGCGGGCCAGCAGGTTGGGAGCCGCGCTCACCCCGCTGCCGCAGTAGGTGATGGTGGGGGCCGTTCCCGCCTCCAGCCGTCCGGTCTGGGCGTCGGCGTCGCGCCAGTGGCCGTAGGCGTTCAGCGCCCCCGACCAGTCGCGGTTCACGGCTCCCGGAATGTGCCCGGCCTGGGCGTCGATGGGTTCGCGCTCGCCCCGGTAGCGCTCGGGGGCGCGCGAGTCGATCAGCAGGGTGCCTTCCGGACGCTCGGCCACGTCCTGCGCCGTGGCGACGAGTTCGGGACGCACGTGGGGCGTGAAGGTGGCCGGAGCGTGGGCCGGTTCCTCGGCCGTCGCCTCGCCGCCCTCGGCGCGGTATGCCGGATAGCCCCCGTCCAGCACGTACGCCTCGCGGTGCCCCAGCCAGCGCAGCAGCCACCATGCCCGCGCGGCATAGAAGCCCTGGCCGTTGCCCGGATCGTCGTAGCACACGACCACGTTGCCGTTGCCGATGCCCACGCTGCCCAGCCACGCGGCCAGGGCGGCGGGGTCGGGCAGCGGGTGGCGGCCTCCCGCACCGCCCTCCTGCACCGGGCCGCTCAGGTCGGTTTCCAGGTCGGCGTAGACGGCGCCGGGCACGTGGCCGTCCATGTAGGCCAGGCGCCCCAGCAGGGGGTCGGACAGGGCGTAGCGGCAGTCCAGGACGCGCACTTCGGGGTCGTCGAGGTGGTCGAGCAGCCACGCGGCCGACTTCAGCGGGTAGGCAGGAGCGGTCATGCCCCAAGGGTAAGGCTCCGGACCATCCGCTGCCGCCCGAACCTTAGCGAACGTTCACGGGCCTGTGAGACGGGTCGGGGCCGGCGTGAAGTACGGTGAGCCGACTGACGTGTGAAATGACACACAATAGGGAGGCCGGAGGGGCGACCCCGCCGCCCGGCCCCCGAGACGAGGAGACGCCATGAACATCATGCAAGACCTTCAGACCTACTTCGGTGCGGGAGCCGCGCGGCTGGGCGAAGCGGCCGGCCTGGACCCGCAGGCGGCGGCGC
The DNA here is from genome assembly GCF_000252445.1 of Deinococcus gobiensis I-0. Taxonomy (GTDB): domain Bacteria; phylum Deinococcota; class Deinococci; order Deinococcales; family Deinococcaceae; genus Deinococcus; species Deinococcus gobiensis. The sequence continues at coordinate 93,534 of NC_017790.1, forward strand.
GCACCCTCGGAACCGGCGTGCCCCGGCAGCTCGCCGCCCTGGCCGCCCACGCCGCCGCGCCCGGGGGCCGCGCGCAGGTACAGGAGGAGGTGGACAACCTGCCTGCCTTCGGGTCCGTTTCGGAGGTGCTGGACGATCCGGCCGGAGCCGGGCATCTGGAACAGGCCGGCGCGCTGCTGGCCCCCGTGCTGCTGGGAAGCGCGGCCCCCACGGGCGAGGGCGGCGAGGCCCGGGTGCTGCACATGGCGCTGCCCCTGCTGCTCAGCCGCCTGGGCCGGGGGGGCGATGTGGCCCAGGCCCTCGCCGGGGCAGAGGCCACGCCGCTGGACCTGACCACGGGGCTGACCGCCGTGGGGGGCGCCGCGCGGGCGGTCACGGTCCCCGGTCTGGACACGGAGCCGGTTCAGGCGGCCGCGCCCATCCCGGGGCCGGCTGTGGCCCTCACCAAAGATGTGGGCGACGCGGCTCCTGCGGCGCCGGCCCGGCCTGGTGCGGCCCCGGCCGGCGCGGTCGCGGCGGCGGGCGCCCTGGGAACAGCCGGCCTGCTCGAGTTCCTGCGGGCACAGTTCTCGGGCAAGGCGGCCGACCAGATCGGCCGGGCCGGGGGCTTCAGCGCGGGTACGAGCAGCCGCGCGGTGGCGGGGGCCTTGCCGGTCGTCCTGAATGCGCTGTCGAACAAGGGCGCGACCGAGGCGGGCACGGCCGAGCTGCTGCGCCAGGGCGAGGGTTTCGGCCGCCTGACCACGCCGGACGGTGGCCTGAACACGGCGCTGCTGGGCGACTCGGCCGAGATGGCGCGCCTGGAGGGCCAGGGCCGGGGCCTGCTGGGCGGGCTGTTCGGCAATTTCGAGGCCATGACGGGCCGCCTGGGCACGGCGCTGGGCGGCAGCGGGGCGAGTGCGGGCCGCCTGCTCGCGCTGCTGACCCCGCTGGTGCTGGCCCTGCTGGCGCGCCATACTCAGGCCCGCTCGCTGGGGGCCGCCGGCCTGAGTACCGAGCTGACCGCTCTGGGCCCGCAGCTTCCGGGCCTGATCCCTCCGGGCATGGGTGGCCTGACGGCGCTGCTGGGCGCCGGTGCCCTGGCCGGCAGCGCCGCTGCGGCGGCCAGAGCGCCCGAGGTGGCCGCCCGCGCCGCGCCGGTCTCCCCGGTCCCGCCGGTCGTTTCTGCCCCGTCGGGTGCGGCGCCGGTCAATCCTGATCCGGTCCGTCCGGCCCCGGCTAGCCCCGCAGCCGCGAACCGGCGGGCCTTCCCCTGGTGGCTCATTCCGCTGCTGTTGCTCCTGCTGCTGGGGGGATGCTGGCTGGTCAACCGCAACAACGTTGCCCAGACGGGCGCGGGCACGGCGACGACCGGCGCGGCGGCCGGCAGCGCGGCCCAAGGCGGCGGCATCGTGGTCACCAGCCCGGCCTCCGGTGCCGACCTGCCCGCCCAGGCCTTTACCCTGAGCGGCACGGCGCCTGCGGGGCTGTCGCTGCGTATCGAGGACCAGGGACAGGAGGTCGCCACGGCGACGGCCGACGCCAGCGGCAACTGGAGCGCCGACCTGCCTGCCCCGACGCCCGGCGAGCACACCTACAGCGTGATCGGCGGCGAGGGCGTACGCAGCGAGTTCAAGGTGAACGTGACCGGTGACGGCAGCGCCCCGGGTACGGAAGGAACCGGGAGCGCGGGGGGGACCGGAACGCCGGAAACCACCTCCACCTCTGCCGGTTCGGGCACGGGGGCGGCCGGGACCACGGCGCAGACCGCCGCCTTCAGCCAGCCGGCGAGTGGGGCGCAGGTGGCCGCTTCGGGCCTTTCGCTGAGCGGTACCGGACCGGCCGGCCAGAGCTACGAGGTGCTGGAGGACGGCACCAGCATCGGCAACGTGACGGTGGGCACGGACGGCACCTGGACCCTGGCGGTCCCGGCGGCGGCCCCCGGCAGCAAGACCTACGTGCTGCGTGGCGCAGACGGCCAGGAGGTCGCCCGCCTGCCCCTGACCGTGACGGGCGGCGCGGCGGCGGGCGGCGCGGCCTGCACCGAGGCCCTGACCGTGAGCCTGAAGGACGGCGAGACCGTGTCGGCCCCCTACCGCTTCGGCGGGGTAGGCAGCGGCGAGGGATACACCGTGACCGTCAAGCGCGGCGAGCGCGTGATCGGCACCCGCACGGTGGCGCTGGGCGACGGCTGCGCCTGGAGCTACACGAGCAACCCCGGTGGCCGGAGCGGCAGCCGGAGTCAGGTCACCTACGAGGTGCGGCCGCGCGGCGCCGCCGCCTCGCAGCCCGCCGAGGCCCGCCTGACCCTGACCGTGCGCAACTGAGTCTGGAGGAGGAGTGGGAGCGGCGCGCCTCCGCTCCTCTACCTCACCGCGTCACCGCCCACATGCCGGCGAAGTCCGCGAACTGCGTGTCGGCCTGCGCGGTCGCGTAGGCGCTGATGCTGCCGTCGAGGTACAGGGCGTCGGGGCAGCCCAGCGTGTCCCGGAAGAACACGGCGAAGCTGTAAAAGTTCACCGGACCGGCACTCACGGCGAATTTCACCTGACCGCCCTTGCACACGCCCACCCCGCTGCGCACCTTGAAACTGGTGCCCTCCTTGTTGAATTCCGGATGGATGCGCCCGCCCGAGAGCAGCAGCGGTCCCGACTGCGTGGCGAAGTCGGGTGCGGGATTCAGGCGGCGGTAGGCGTCCGTCTCGGTCACGGCGGCCCGCGTGCCCCTGATCCAGAACACGCCGTTGGGCCGCAGCGCGAAGTTGCCGCCCGAACGCGCGCCGTTCAGCGGCACGAGGGTCCGGCCACCTTCCACATGCAGCCCCAGCGGACGCAGGCCCGGCGCGTAGATGCCACTGTTCGTCGCGAAGATCAGGTCGCGGCCTTCCTTCGCCAGGCGGCGGCGCAGTTCTCCGAAGGTGCGGTAGGGCTGCCCGGTCGTCGGGTTGCGCCAGTGCAGGCTCAGGCGGTCGCGGCCCAGGTCCACCGTCGCCACGGTGTAGAGCAGGCCGTCTCCGGTGATGCGCGACACCTGCGCGCCCTCGGCTTCCGAGCAGGCGGGCAGGGTGAGAAACAGGCACAGCAGCGGCAGGAGGGCACGGCGACGCATCCCCGGCATGATGCCGCGCCCCCGGGTGAGAACCGGCCCCCGCAGTACACTGCCGTATGCGGCGAGTTTTGCGGACCTTCTGGACCGTGCTGCGCGAGGTGGCCTTCGCCCTGAGCGCGCAGCCCAGCCGACCCGGCGCGTCTCCGGCCGAGCGCGCGAACAAGGCGGCGCAGGCCGAGCGGCTCAGGCAGGCCCCAGAGGCGACCCTGCTGGACGCAGCCCGGCAGGTGGGCGCGGAGGGCGCGAAGGCCGCCCTGGGTCAGCCCACCCCCGCCGCCCGCCGCCGGTCCTGAGTCAGGAGGCCGCGCCGTGGGTGGGCGCGTCGTGGATGCGCCCGGCGTGGCCGTTCAGGAAGCCGCCGCCGTAGCCGCGCCGCCACGCCATCAGCTCGGCCAGGATGCTCAGGGCGACTTCCTCAGGGGCCTCCGCCCCGATCTGAAGGCCGACCGGTGAGCGCAGGGCCTCCAGTTGCGCGGCGCTGAAGGTCTGGCCTTCCGCCGCCAGCGCCGCCAGCAGGTCCAGTGCCCGCGTGCGTGGCCCCAGCACGCCCACGTATTGCGCCCCCGAGCGCAGCGCGAAGGCCAGACACACCCGGTCGCGGTCGAGGTGGTGGTTCATGACGAGGTGCTGTGCCCGTGCGGGCGGCGCGAAGGTCCCCAGTTCCTCGGGGGCGAGGTCGTGCAGCGCGGCTCCCGGAAAGCGTCCGGGCGTGAGATACGCCGCGCGCGGGTCCACCACATGCACCTCGTAGCCGAGCGCGTAGGCCTGGGCGGCCAGCGGCAGGGCGTCGTGCCCCGCGCCGTAGATCACCAGGGCGGGCGGCGGCGCGTTCAGATCGATGAACAGCGCCCCGCCCCCCGGGGCCCGCACGGTCACGGCACGCGGCTCGCGCAGGCCCAGGCGCTCGCGGGCCTGCGCCACGGCGAAGGCGTGTACCTCGGGGTCGGCCAGGGTCCCCACGACCTCGCCGTCCGGGCGCACCAGCACGTGCCCCTGCCCACCCAGCGGCACGGCCAGAGCGGCGGCCTCGCCTGCGTCCAGCGCCGCGTGCCACGCCGCCGTCACGGGGTCGCTCAGGTCCACGCGCTCGATCCGCACGTCCACGCTGCCCCCACAACCGATGCCCAGGCCCCAGGTCGCGTCCTCCGAGAGGTCGTAGTGGGTGACACGCGCCTCACCGCTGGCGATCACGTCCAGCGCCACCTCGACCACCTCGGCCTCCAGACAGCCGCCCGAGAGCATGCACACCTGCGCGCCGTCGTCCAGCACCAGCATCCGGGTGCCCTCACGCCGGTAGGCGCTGCCGCGCACGCCGACGACCGTGGCGATGGCCGCGCCCTGCCCCCGGGCGAGCGCCTCACGCAGCGCCCCCTGGAGGGCGCGGGTTTCTGCCGCATTCATAGGTGTCCGGAGTCTAGCGCCGCGCGCCCCGCCTGTGCGGAAGGGCCCCGAGGCTCAGCCCGCAAGGTCGTCGCGTTCTTCGGGGGTGATGACGCCGCGCTCGACGAGCAGCTCCAGCGGTTCGTCCGATTCGTCCAGCGCCGCGCTGAGCTGCTCGTCCAGCCAGGACAGGTCGTAGTTCTCGTCGCGGCTCAGCCAGGCGCTCACCTCGTCGGTCGAGAGACCGGTGGCCTGCGAGATGCGGGTCAGCACGTCTTGGTCGGGCATGGGGCCACCCTACCGCGTCCGGTGGACCGCGCCGGAAAGCATGAAAAAACTCCCCGGTGTACCCGGCCGGGGAGGGGAGAGGAAGGCACAGACTGGCCGGCGCGCCGGTGTGGGCGGCTCAATCCACGATCATGGGGATCAGGACCGGGTTGCGGCCCGTCGCCTTGCGCACGAAGCGCCGCACAGCGCCGTACATGTCGTCGCGCACGTCTTCGAGGCGCTTTTTCTCGCGCAGACCCTGCTCGATGCTCTCCAGCGCCACGCGGCGGATCTGGTGGTCGAGTTCGCGGTTGGGGCGCACGAAGCCGCGCGTCACGACCTCGACGTGGGGCGTGGGGTGCAGCACGGCGTTCATGATCAGGATGCCCTCCTGGCTCATGTTCACGCGGTCGAGCAGCACGTCGTCGCCCACGTCGCCCACGCCCAGGCCGTCCACGTACACGCCGCCCGCCGGCACGGTGCCGCTCACGCGGAATTCGTCCTGCCCCAGCGTCACGATGTCGCCGTTCTTGGCGATCAAGGTGCGCTTGGGCGGGCGCGGCAGCGTCTGGGCCAGCTTGGCGTGGTTGATCTGGTGGCGCGGCTCCCCGTGCCAGGGCAGGAAGTACTTGGGGCGCGCGAGGTTCAGGACCGTCGCCAGTTCCTCCTGCGAGCCGTGCCCCGAGGCGTGCACGCGGTAGGCCGGCGGGTAGATCACGTCCACGCCGAGTTCGTACAGCCGGTTGATGATGAGGTTCACGGCGTCCTCGTTGCCGGGGATCGGGTTGCTGCTCAGGATCACCGTGTCGCCCCGGCGCAGCGCGATCTTGGCGTGGTTGCCGAAGGCCAGCCGCCCCAGCACCGCCATCGGCTGCCCCTGCGAGCCGGTGCAGACGAACAGCAGCTGCTGGTCTTGCAGCTCGCCCACGTCGTCGGAGGTCAGGAACGGTTCGGGGGCCTGCATGTGGCCGGTCGCCTGGGCCACCTGGGCGTACTTGAGCATCGAGCGGCCTTCCATGACCACGCGGCGGCCCTGGCGGTGGGCGATGTTCAGCAGGTTCTGGATGCGGTGGACCTGCGAGGCGAAGGTCGTCAGGAACACGCGGCCCCGGCAGTTCTTGATGACCTCCTCGAGGTTCTCGGCGATGTCGCGCTCGCTGGCGGTACGCCCCGGGCGCTCGGCGTTCGTCGAGTCGGAGATCAGCAGGAGCACGCCCTCCTTGCCCGCCTGCTCGATGCGCGCCAGGTCGCTCGTCAGGCCGTCGCTGGGGTGCTCGTCGAGCTTGAAGTCGCCCGTGTGCAGGACCTGCCCGACCGGCGTGGTCAGGATGTAGCCGGCGTTGTCGGGAATCGAGTGCGTCATGCGGATGAATTCGGCGCTGAAGTGCGTGCCGAGCTTCACCACGTCGCCCATCTGGACCTCGCGCAGGTCGATCTCGCCGTCCTTGAGGCCGAATTCGCTGAGCTTCTCGCGCACGAGGCCCAGCGTCAGGGCCGCGCCGTACACCGGCACGCGCGGCAGCCGGGGCAGGATGTAGGGCAGGCCGCCGATGTGGTCCTCGTGGCCGTGCGTCAGGATCCAGCCGCGGATCTTGTCGGCGTGTTCGAGCAGGTAGTCAATGCGCGGGACGATCAGGTCCACGCCCATCTGGTGGGCCTTGGGAAAGGCGAGGCCGCCGTCCACGACCATGATCTCGTCGCCGTAGCGGTAGGCGGTGATGTTCTTGCCGATCTCGCCCATGCCCCCGAGCGGGATGACTTCGAGGGAAGGCTTGGCGGGCTGGTCCGCTGGATTGGATTGGGTCATTACAACTCCGGGCACGCGGGGTGCGGGGGAAGATCAGGCTTGGCCGCCGCAGGGGGGGCGCAGCTGAAGGGGCTGAGCGGGAAGGTTGTGTCGCCTGAGCGTGCAGAAGCCGGAACAACTGGGCATTCTCCGCGTCCAGAACGTGGTCCACCCACCCTAGCACATGCCCCGCCCCGGCACGGCGGCCCCGCAGGCGGCGTCTTAAGGTCCGCTCAAGCCTGAAGGGGGGGCCTTCAGGGGCCTTCCGGCCGCGCGGAGCGGGCGTTCACGTGGCCGTCGTATCATGTGACCTGTGAGCGAACACCGCATCCTTGTGATCGAGGACGACCTCGATATTGCCAATGTCCTGCGCCTGGACCTGACCGACGCGGGATACGCCGTAGATCATGCCGACTCGGCCATGAACGGTCTGATCAAGGCCCGCGAGGACCATCCCGACCTGATCCTGCTGGACCTGGGCCTGCCCGACTTCGATGGCGGTGACGTGGTGCAGCGCCTGCGCAAGAACAGCGCCCTGCCCATCATCGTGCTGACCGCCCGCGACACCGTCGAGGAGAAGGTCCGGCTGCTGGGCCTGGGGGCCGACGACTACCTCATCAAGCCCTTCCATCCCGACGAGCTGCTGGCCCGTGTGAAGGTGCAGCTCCGGCAGCGCGCCAGCGAGAGCCTGAGCATGGGCGACCTCACCCTGGACCCCCAGAAGCGCCTCGTGACCTACAAGGCCGAGGAACTGCGGCTCTCGCCCAAGGAGTTCGACATCCTGGCGCTGCTCATCCGGCAGCCGGGCCGCGTGTACTCGCGCCACGAGATCGGCCAGGAAATCTGGCAGGGCCGCCTCCCCGAGGGCAGCAACGTCGTGGACGTGCACATGGCCAACCTGCGGGCCAAGCTGCGCGACCTCGACGGCTACGGCCTGCTGCGTACGGTGCGCGGCGTGGGCTACGCCCTGCGCGGCTGAGACGGCGGACGCGCCGGGCCCGGGCGGGGTATAGTTGCCCCCTATGCTGCGTGCGCGCCCTGACCCCTTCTCGGCCACCGGGGGCTGCTGATGCCAGATTCGCGCCCCCACGTCGAGATCCTGCTGGTCGAGGACAGCGAACCGGACATCCTGCTCACGCAGGAGGCCTTCGCCGAGGCGCAGGTCCGCAACCGGCTGCATGTCGCCCGCGACGGCGACGAGGCCATCGAATTCCTGCGCCGCCAGGGCCAGTACGCCCAGGTGCCTCGCCCCGACGTGATCCTGCTCGACATCAACATGCCGCGCAAGAACGGGCTGGAGGTGCTGGCCGAGCTCAAGGCCGACCCCGAGCTCGCCAGCATCCCGGTGCTGATGCTCACGACCAGTCAGGCCGATACGGACATCAGCGACGCCTACGCCCGGCATGCCAGCGGCTACGTCATCAAGCCGGTGGGCTTCGAGAATTTCCTGGACGCCATCCGCGCCTTCGAGAACTTCTGGCTGACCTTCGTGCGCTTTCCGCCGCGTCCCTGAGCCGGGGCCGCGGCCGGGGGCTCAAGCCACCTGCCCGCCGCTGCGGTCCTCTTCGAGCAGGATGCCGAAGGTGCTGATCCGGCCGTCGGCCCGAAACCCGATGACCAGCGACCACACCTGTTTGGGGGCCTTCTCGAAGGTGGCGCTGCGGACATAGAAGGTTTCGCCGTCCTCGCTCAGGGTCCGCTCGCGCACGAGTTCGCGCTGGGCACCGTACTGCGCGACCCCCGACAGCCGGAAGGCCCGGAAGGCCGCGAGGCTGCCCCACTGCGCGCGCACCTCGGGCGTGAAGCTCTGCCACAGGGCGTCGAGCCGCACGGCGTAAAAGTCCTCCAGCAGTTGCCGCCCCCGCGTGAGGGCGGCGGCGCGCTCGGGGGCGGGGGCCGCTGCCCTGCCTGGGGCGGTGGGAACACGGGTCGCGGGCGTGGCGGTCTGGGCGAGCGTCCCCGGCAGCGCCGTCAGCACGAGAGGCAGGATCCAGCGGCCAGCCCTAGAGGGAGTCATGCTCCAGCGTAGGCCGGCGGCGGGGGGCGGCGCGGTCAGCGGGGAGACAGTTCGGGGCAGGCGTCCGGCCAGGCGCCGCGCAGTTCGGGCAGGGTTTCGAGCAGGGCGGCCACCCCGTCCTCGGTGTGGCTCAGGGTCCGTTCGCCGGCGGCGGCGACGGCCTCGGGTTCGGCGTTGCCCATCGCCACCCCGCGCCCGGCCCAGGCGAGCATCTCGGCGTCGTTGGGGGCGTCCCCGAAGGCCAGCACCTCGCGGCGACCGATGCCCAGGTGCGCGCACAGCCGCTCCAGCCCCCAGGCCTTGCTCACCCCCTCGGCCATGATCTCCAGAAACGGAGCCCCGCTGTGGGTCGCCGCGAAGCCCGGCAGGTCCAGCGCCCGCAGGTGCGCCAGCAACTCGCGCGGCGTGAGGGCGGGGTGGCGCGCGATGAATTTCAGGCTCGGCTCGGCCACGACCTCCGCCAGCGCAAAGGGCGTCATCTCGGCCGGGAGGCGTTTGTGGTCGCTGAACTGCGCGAGGCGCGCATAGCCCTCCTGCGCCACGAAGACCTCGCCGCCCCGGCGCACGCTCACGAACAGGGTGCCGGGCACGCGCGCGCTCAGGGCCTCGGCGACGGCGCGCTGCACGTCGGCGGCCACGTGGGCCTCGAACAGCACCTCGCCCGTGCCCAGGTGCACGCACAGGGCGCCGTTGCCGCACAGGGTCCAGCCGCCGAAGCCCGCCGCCCGCGCGATGGGCCGCAGGCCGCGTGGCTGCCGCGCCGTGATCGGGACCACCGGAATGCCCGCCGCCCGCGCCGCCGCCAGTGCCCGGAGGGTGCGCGGGCTGAGGCTCAGGTCGGGGCGCAGCAGCGTGCCGTCGAGGTCGGTGGCGATCAGGCGCACGCTCACGCGAGCCGCTCCTCCAGCACCACCACCGCCGAGGCGTGCTCCTTGGTGTGGGTCAGGGTCAGGTGGGCGACCCAGCCGCGCCGCGCCATCTCGGCGGCGAGGTGCGGCGCGTAGCCCAGACGCGGGCGCGCGAAGGGAAAGGGGCCGCCGGGGGTCGCCTCGCGCACCACCCACACGTCGCGCCAGCCGTGCGGGCGCGGCCAGACCTTCTGGAAGGCCTCCTTGGCGGCGAAGCGGGCCGCGAGGCTGGGCGCGGGGTCCCGCAGGCGGGCGCAGTAGGCCAGCTCCTCGGGGGCGAAGAGCCGCTCGGCGCGCCGGCCCTCGCGCGCCAGCATGCCCCGGATGCGCTCGATCTCGATCAGGTCATGGCCCACGGCGACGATCACCGCCCGATCATAGGCCCCGTGGCCCCCACGTACAGGCGCGGCGCACTATCCTGCCCGCACATGACCGCGCCGCTGTTCCCCGATCCCCGGCTTCAGGCCGTCGCCTCGGCCCTGCGCTCGGGCGAGGCCGGGTGGCGCGCGCTGGGGGTCACGCGGCTGCGCGTGTTCGGCAGCGTGGCGCGCGGCGAGGCCTGGGGCGGCTCGGACATCGACCTGCTGGTGGACTTCGCGCCGGGGCAGGAAGCCGGGCTGCTCGACCTCATGCGGGTCAAGGCGCTGTGCGAGGACCTGCTGGGCCGCCGGGTGGACGTGCTCACCGAGGCGGCCCTGAAGGCCCCGCTGCGCGGCGAAATCCTGGCCGACGCGGTGGATGTGACGGCCGTGACCGGAGAGCTGCCCGTCACCCACCGGCCCAAGCGGTGGCGCTGGCGGGTCTACGACCTGCTGGACGCGCTCGACCGCCTCCAGGAGGACACGGCGGGCCTCTCGCTCACCACCTTCCTGCGAGACGAGCGCACCCGCGACGCCGTGCTGCGTAACCTCGCACGCCTGGGCGAGACGACCAAGTTCATTCCCCAGAGCGTGCAGGACCGGACCCCCGACCTGCCCTGGGCGTACCTGCGCGACATACGCAACCTCATCTCACACGACTATTTCGGTATCGACCCCGAGCTCGTGTGGCATACCCTGCGCCGCGAGTTGCCGCCGCTGCGTCCCCTGTTGCAGGCCCTGGCCGAGGGCCGCCTGCTGCCGGGACCGGACCGCGTGTTTCAGGACCGGACGGTGACCGCGCAGGCGCAGACTCCCCCAGTGGAGGTCGTCGGGACCCGGCCGGACGCCCAGGCCCCTCAGGTCCACGGCAGCGCCGAGCGCGAGCGCCAGTAGGTCTCCGGTTCCTCGGCCAGCCCGGCCAGCTCTCCGAGGTCGGGGGTGAGGTCCAGGGCGCGCAGGTTGCCTTGCAGGTGCTCTGGGGCCGCCGCGCCGCTCAGGACGAGGTCGGCCCAAGGCTGCGCGAGCGCGGCGGCCAGGGCCACGGCGTCGGGGCCGACCCCCAGGCGCGCGGCCTCGGCGGCCAGGGCCGGGGGCACGTCGCCCGCGCCGCTCAGGCCGTGCGCGGTGAGGCGCCCGTTGGCGACCCCTTCCTTGACCACCACCGTCCAGCCTGCCGCGTGGGCCTCGGCCAGCGCCGCGCCTGCCGAGGGCTCCAGCAGGTTCCAGGTGGCCTGTACCGCCGAGAAGGGGTTCACGCCGTCCACGCGCGCCGCCAGCGCCCGCCGCAGCGTGTCGGCCTGCCGGGGGCCGCTCGTGCTCAGGCCCACGCGCACGCCCCCGGCGGCCAGGTCGGCCAGGCGGGCCAGGACCCCGGCGTCCTCCAGCACCCCCGTCTCCAGCGTGGCCGAGTGGATCAGATACAGGGCGGGCGCGCGGCCCAGGCTGGCGAGGGTTTCGGGCCACTGCCGCTCCAGCGTGGCGAGCGAGTGGTCCTTGACCTCGTGCGCCGGGGCGTCCATATGCCAGTCGGCGACGTAGGTGTAGCCCCATTTGCTGCCCAGCACGGCTTCTCCGGCGTGCCCACGCGCGCCCAGCCAGCCGCCCAGAAATTCCTCGGCCCGGCCGTAGCTGCGCGCGGCGTCGAAATAGCGCAGTCCCGCCGCCCAGGCCTGATCGAGCATGGCCCAGGTCCGTGCCCGCAGGTCCCCCACCGCCTTGTCCGGCCCCAGCGCCGCGTCGTGGCCGAGGTTGATGTAGGCGGGGCGGCCCAGCGCCGCGAGCCCCAGGCCCAACCGGGGCGTGCCGGGGGGTAGGAGCGGCGGGGCGGAGGGGCCGGCAGGGGGGGCGAAACCGTGTGACATAAGGGAGTTTAAGGCGATTCCCACCCGGTCTAGACTGCGTACAATGCAACGGTGACGCAACTTTCTGATTCCCGCCCATCTGCGGCCGCGTCGAGAATCGCTCTCGTCGCGGGCGGCGTCGGGACGGCCGCCCTGCTGCTGACCCCGCTCGCCGCCCTGGGACGATCATTCGACGGCGGAGCCGCCCTGCTGCACCTCGGGGGCCAGATTCTCAACACCAGTTCGAACGGGGACATTCCCCTGCCCTCCGCCGCCACCACGCTCGGGCTGGGCTGGGCCGCGCTCGCGCTGCTGGTCGCCACGGTGGTCGGTGCGCTGCGCAGGGCGCGCTGGTTCTGGGTCACGGGCCTGCTGGCCTTCGTCGCGGCCCTCGCCGCCGTGCTGCTGCTGGGCCGCACCCTGGGGGCCGAGGCCGCGCGCGTGGCGACCGACAGCACCCTGCGTGCCGGTGCCCGCCGTACCCTGCGCAACTTCTATGAGGGCGGCGGCATGAACATGGGCCTGTTGCTGCCCATGCTGGCCGGCCTGATCGCGGCGGGTGCAGGGCTGAGCGGCCGCCCGGCGTGGTGGGACCGCCTCAATCGCCTGCGCGGGCTGCTGGTTCCGGCCGTCGCCATCGCGCTGGCGATCCTGGTCGGCGCGGTGGTCGTGCTGGTGGTGCAGCCGCCGGTCAACCTCTCGGGTCAGACGCTCGGGGCCTGGGGCGGCTGGCTCACGCGGGCCGACATCGTGTACTTCGTCTACTCGACGCTCTTCGCGCCCGTCACGGCCCTCAACCCCTTTCTCGACAGCCTCAAGCTCGCCACGCCCCTCATCTTCACGGGGCTCTCGGTGGCTTTCGCCTTCCGGACGGGCCTGTTCAACATCGGCGCGCCGGGGCAGCTCACGATGGGCGCGGTCGCGGCGATGTTCATGGGCGTGTACGGCCCTCCCGGCCTCGGCTGGTTCCTGCTGCCCCTGACCGTCATCGCGGCCGGGCTGGGCGGCGCGCTGTGGGGCGCCATTCCGGGCCTGCTCAAGGCCAGATTCGGCTCCAGCGAAGTCATCAACAGCATCATGCTGAACTACATCGCCTCGGGCATCTTCATCTTCCTGATCGGCTCGAACACCTATCCCTTCTTCGGCCAGACGCGCGCCCTGCCTTTCAAGGCCGAGGGCTACGAGGCCCAGAGCGCCGAGCTGCTGCCGGCCGCCCGCCTGCCCACCATGCTCGACCTGCTCAACGTGGGCACTGGCGGCGCGACGGTCCTGAGCCTCGGGCTGGTGTTCGCGCTCGTGGCCTTCGTGGTCGCCCGCCTCGCGCTGCGCAAGGTGCGCAACAAGACCCTGATCTCGCTCGCGGCGGCCGTGGTCGTCGGGGCCGTGACGTGGCGCATCGGCGTGCCGGTCGAGGGCGTCGCCAGCCAGCTCAACGCCGCCTTCCTCATCGCGCTGGCCTGTGTGGCGCTGTTCGGCACCCTGATGTGGCGCACGGCGACCGGCTACGCCCTGCGCGCGGTGGGCCTCTCGCCCAAGGCGGCCGAGTACGGCGGCATCAGCGTGGCGCGCGGCACCATCCTCGCCATGACCATCGCGGGCATGTTCGCCGGTCTGGCGGGCACCCATTACGTGCAGGGCGGGGCGCTCGACGCCTACCGCCTCAAGGGCAACATGCCGGTCAACGTGGGCTTCGACGGCATCGCGGTCGCATTGATGGGCCAGAGCACCCCGGTCGGGGTCGTGGCCGCCAGCGTGCTGTTCGGGACCATCGACACGGGTGGCATCGACGCCGACCTCAAGCTCGACGCCATCAACCGCGATATCGTGACCGTGCTCAAGGCGTTGATCGTGCTGTTCATCGCCGCCGGGGGGTTCCTCAGCCGCCGCGTCACCGATCCGCCGCCGCCCCAGCTCGTGGCGGCCACCGACCGCACCGGCCGCGCCGAGGCGGGCCGCGTGGGGCCGTCCGCCGCCGCCACCGAGGCCCAGACCCCGCTGCCCAACGTCGGCCAGAGCACTCTCGACAACACCCGTGAAGGGGGCAAGTAAATGGACGGTGTCCTCGCCCAGATCCTGACCGTCACGTTCTTCGTGACTTTCGTGCGCAGCCTCGTGCCGCTACTCCTGACCGGCCTGGGGGGCCTGTTCAGCGAGCGCAGCGGCGTGGTCAACGTGGCCTTGGAAGGCCTGATCATCTTCGGCGCGCTGACCGGCGCGGTCGTGACCCTGGCGACCCAGGGGGCCCTGGGCGCGCTCTCGCCCTGGGTCGGCTGGGTGGCGGGCGCGGCGGTCGGCGGCCTCATCGCCTGGATCCACGCGGTC